>CAMAQU010000004.1 GCA_945860425.1 Sphingomonas paucimobilis | reverse complement strand
GATCAATGCCCAGTTTATCAATGCGGATATCATAATCCGGCAGCAGTGGCGTACCCGGCGGGGCCGGGCGGAGCTTTGGCAATCGGTGCAGTGTCGCCTTGGCCGCATGCAGGCGGCGAATGTCGAGGCGGTTCACAACCCAAGCAAGGGGAGTCCAATCCAGATCGACATGGGTCGCCTCAAAAAACACGCCCCGCTGGTCGCTGAGCTTCAGCCCCTTGATCTGCGCATGGCCATAGAGGGAGCCGTCGATCCGATCGATACCGATCCTGAGGCCATTGCGCGGTTCAAGAGCTTCGATCCGATCTACAACGAACCGATGGCCCATCCGAGTATCTGCCGCAAACAGCAAAGCTGCGAGCAGCAACAGGCCAAGGCCCAACGCCCCGACAAACCGACGACCATGGCGCATCAAAAGGCCTGTCCTAGCGACACGTAAACGCCAATGGGTGTTTCCCCCGCGCGCCGATTAATCGGCGTGGCGACATCCACACGGATTGGACCAAAAGACGAGTAATAGCGCAGGCCCAAGCCGGCCCCCAGCCGCAGACCCTGAAAGCTTGGCAGCGACCCGGTATAGATATTCCCGCCATCAAGGAACGGCACAAACCCAAAGGCCCCGCGGCGAATGCGGGCCTCGAGTGAAAATTCGGTTAGGCTGCGGCCGCCGGTTGGATCGCCAGATTGATCGCGTGGACCAATGGCCTGATAGCTATAGCCGCGCACCGAGCCGCCGCCGCCTGCATAATAGCGACGCGATGGTGCAATGTTGAAGTTACGCGCGCCGCTGATCGAGGCAAGGCGCATGCGCCCTGCAAGCGTGACCCCTTGGCTGACCGGCAAATAGCCGCTGGCGTCCATCTGAACACGGGCATAGCTGAAGGCGGCCCCCTGAAGCGAGACTTCGGGAGAAAGGCGCGCGGTCAGACGAAAGCCACGCCGTGGATCAAGTAAGTCATCCGATCCATCATAGCCCAGCAAAGCAGGCAGAGCGGTGATAAAATAGGTCCGCCGCCCAAAGCCCTGCCCAACGCTATCCCGCTCATCCGAGGCAAGCAGTTCAACGCCTGCATTCCATGTCCATTGTTTTTGCCAGAGCAAATTGGTCTGCCGTTCAATATTGGCCCCGACCTGCAGCGTGCGGGCGTCATAGGCGGTGCGCCGCGCATTGCTTGCCGCCACGCCCACATTGAGAATCTGATCCCGCCGACGCCAGTTGTTCATCCGCATGGCACCTGACAAAGACTGTTCGCGGGTACCGACAATGCCCGCAAAGGTAACGGCGCCTTCTGGCCGAATGAGATTGCGGTGGGTCCAGCTGGCGCTGGCGCGGATGCCTTCCCCCGTGCCATAGCCGAGTTCCCCCGCGATGGTCCGGACAGGGGCAGGTGTTGTTGTGACAATGATATCCGCAGTTCCCGCAACGCTGCCCTCACGCGGTTCAACCTGCGCAGAAGACACAAGCCCAGTTGCAATCACCGCGCGGCGCAAATCATCCACATCTGCCTGCCGATAAAGCTGACCGGATTTAAACCGCGCTAAGCCCGCTATGTGCTTCGCGCCAAAGGGCGCGCTATCCCCTTGCGAAATAATCGCGCCAAAAAGCCGCATGCCGCCAGTTGTCACCGCCAGATCGAGCGTGGCGGACTGCAGGTCATGATCAATGCTGATGTCTGGCTGCGGGTCGGCAGCAAATGGATAACCCTGATTGCCGAGGGCGACTTTCAGCGCGGCTTGAGCTTGAGTAACAGCATCGGCGTCCACCGGATCTGCGGGCGCGACGTTAAAGGTCGGCCGAAGACTGTCATCAGCATCGAGGCCCGTGACGCGGATTTGATCAAAGCGATAGAGCGGCCCCGGCGTGACCAGCAAAGTCACAGCCAGACGCTCCCCTACGGCCTCAATCCGCGAGTCAATATCTGCCGCATAATAGCCATCTGCCCGAAGCAGATCCCGCAACAGGGCGATGTCATCACGCGTACGGCGATTAATCTGCGCCAGATTGGCGGACTGTCCTTCATTCTTTCGAAGAATGGACAGCTCCTGAAAGCGTGTCCGAACTTGATACGCCGTGTCTTTCGGCGCGCCGTCCAAAATTACGGTATAGCGCCATTCCTGCATCTCAGGTTGTGCCGCGCGCTCAGCATCTGGTTCGCCAGCTTGCTCCGGCAGCAGGCTGGGCCAGTCGACGCCAATATCGGGCATCTCATCGAGCGGCGATGTGGGGTCGGGCGTCTCTTCGGTTATGGGCTGTTCGCTCGCTTGACCATAGGCCGCCGAGGCAAGACTAAGCGCCACTGCGGGAAGGGCGCGGCCTAGGCGATGGATAAGTCCAGACGTCATGAAAAGAGCCTATCCCCCCGAGACAGAAAGCGGAAGCGTCTGGTGCACTTTGCTTTTCACTTAAATTGGCGAGAGGGCAAGGGCCGTGTCAGACTGGCCTTTCCCAAGGGGGCGTGATAGGCGTTTTGCCATGACAAAACCTTCCACACCGGCCCCGCGCGCGGCAGGCGCTTTCATTGCCCTTGGTCTCATCATTGGTCCTTTGATTGGCATTGGCTTTGGCCAGCCGACGATTGGCCTGTTGGCAGGCTTTGGCGTTGGGATGATCATTGCCATTGGCCAATGGCTGTTCGATCGCGCCCGCTGATTAAGTTTACGAGAAGCGCCGACCCGCCCAAATCACCCGGCCGATCAGGGCGATATTGGCGGGATCACAGTCTTCCCAAGCAGGATAGGCGGGATTGTCGCTGCGGATGCTAATGCGTCGGGTCGCCGGATTGAGCGCCAGGCGCTTCACCAGCAACGCCTCATCAAAGCGCAACACATAAATTCCGTCGCGCAGACGCTCTGCCGCATCACCGCGATCAACAAGAATCTCATCCCCTTCGCCAAGCGTCGGGTGCATGGAATCGCCCCGCACCGAAATGGCTGACACAAGCTGCGGCGTTGCCGTCAAGCGGCGGAGCCAACGGACATCAAACCCAAATTGGGCCACCGCCTCTTCCTGATCAGCGAGCGCACCCGGCCCGGCCGAAGCCTCGACCGCAAGCGGGGGCACAGGCACAAGGGCAGCGGGCGCGAGTGGCGCACCCAAAGGCTCTGGCGCGCCGAGTAATTTTTCGTCCATCGCCAGATAGCGTGCCAGCGTCCGGCGATCTGCTTCTGCCAAACGCCGCGGACTGCCGCGCCGGATAAATTGTTGAATATAGGCAGGGTTGCGCCCGATGAGGCGGGAGAGCGCGGCATAATCCTCCCCCCGTTCCCGGATCACCCGATCAAGCGTGAGGCGCACATCATCCATAAGGTTAGTTTAACGATAAGAAATTTCCTAGACAAGTAGGATTTCAAGAGGAAGAAACGAGCGAACAAACGGGCGACTCAATCCCGATCCTAAAAAGGAGAACAAATAGTGAACATCGGGCGCGATATCGAAATCTTCCTGAGACAAAATGACATGCCGCCGACCAAATTTGGGCGGCTCGTCGCAGGCGACCCCCGGCTGGTGTTTGATATTCGCCTTGGCCGGGAATTGCGCCCACCGCTTGCCGGGCGGGTGCGTGCCTTCATGCAAAGGGGGAGCGCATGAGCGACAAGGTTCACGCGCAGCTTTGCGCTGCCCTGATGCGTATGGCGGGACCCGCGCAGATCATCAGATCACAGGACCGGCCCTGGGCAAGCGTCACCTTTTCAGGCGCGCGGCATTGGATCACGCTGAATGTGCCAAGCGACCGGGTCGCGACGCTTAAAGCTGACCTGCCAGAGGCGGAGTTCAATTTGCCCGGACAGCTGGTCGCCGATCTGGCCATCACTGCAACGCGCGATTTGGGCGCAGAAACGCAGCTGGACATTGAGGCTCTGACCGTCGTCTATGCGGACATGGGTGCCTCTTTCGCCCTTGCGCCGCCCGATTTTGCCGCGCAAAGACAGAGCTGAATTGACGCTGAGGCAATAGGGAGACCCCAGATGCGACTGATCCTTTCGGCCTTGCTTGCGGCCACGACACTTGCGGCTCCGGCCCTAGCAGAAACGCTTGTGATCCAAGCTGGCCGTGTCATCACCGATGCCGCCCAGCCCGCCTCTGGCCCATCGACCATCACGGTAACGGATGGCAAGATCGTCTCCATCACCTCTGGCTATGTTGATGCGCCGACGGGCGCGCGCTTGATCAATTTGCGCGACAAGACGGTGCTGCCCGGCTTGATCGACTTGCATGTTCATTTGCAGAGCAACCCCGGCGGCGATTATCGCGATGAAGCGGTTTTAAGCGATGATTATGCAACGCTGATGGGCGCACGCAATGCACTGGTTACGGTCAAGGCCGGGTTCACCACGGTGCGCGATTTGGGATCAACCCCACGCGGTGGCTTTGCCCTGCGTGATGCAACGGCCCAAGGCCTGATCCCCGGCCCCCGGATTATTTCGTCGGGTCCGGCCATTTCCATCATTGGCGGGCATGGCGATGTGAATGGATTTCGCCCCGAAGTGGCCGACGCCCTTCATGCCCATAATACCTGCACTGGGGCAATGGAATGCGCAGCGCGGGTTCGGGAATTCTCCAAAGCCGGGGCAGATGTGATTAAGATCACGGCAACAGGCGGTGTCTTGTCGCAGCAGGGGCGCGGATTGGGCCAGCACTTCACCGACCTTGAGCTGAAGGCCATTGCCGATACCGCCCACAGCCTAGGCCTGCGGGTTGCCGCCCATGCCCATGGCGCACGCGGTGTGGAAGCCGTTGCCCGGGCGGGAATCGACACGGCAGACCATGCGACCTTCGCCGATCTAGCCGCCGCCAAGGCCATGAAGGCCAGCGGCACAGCCATGGTGCCTACATTGATGGCGCTAGCTGGCGTCAAGGCCCGGTTGGGCCAGAATATCTACACCCCCACAGTCGAAGTGAAGGCGCGCGAAGCCGTGGCGCAAATGGGCAAGGCCCTGAAACTTGCAAGAGCAGAGGGCGTCACCATTGGTTTTGGCACCGATGCAGGCGTGTTTGAACATGGCCGCAATGCAGGCGAGTTTGCCCTGATGGTCGATTGGGGCGGGCTGACGCCGCGTGAGGCGCTGGCCAGTGCGACCACCACAGCTGCAAAATTGCTGGATAAAGAAACCGAGATTGGCCGAATTGCCCCGGGTTATTCCGCAGATATGATTGCCGTGGCCGGCGACCCCCTGACCGATGTTCGGACGTTGGAAAAGGTCGAGTTTGTTATGGCTAGAGGCCGTATCATCGACTGACGCGCAGAACATGGCGAAGATCAAGCTCAAAACCCCGCAGGAAAGACTGGCCGATCTCGGCCGGAGCGTTGCGCGCAAGCTCAAAGCATCTGGCCGGGCGCAGATTGTCGCGCAAAATGGCCTGACCCTCTACTTTGTCCAAGATTTTATGAGCCGAACGGAGTGTGAGGACCTGATCACCCTGATCGACAAGGGGCGGCAGCCATCAGGGCTTTTATCTGCATCGGCGGACCCGGAGTTTCGGACGAGCGACAGCTGCAATCTATCGCATCTCGACCCGCTGGTGGAGCGGATTGAGGGGCGCATCTGCGCCCTGATGGGCATTGACTATCGGCATGGCGAAACGCTGCAAGGGCAAGTCTATGAAGTGGGGCAGCAGTTTAAGGCGCACCACGACCATTTCATGCGCGGGACCGTGTATTGGGATGAGATGATGCGCCAAGGCGGGCAGCGCAGCTGGACCGGGATGATCTATCTCAATGAACCAGCAGCAGGCGGCGAGACAGAATTTCCCACAGCCGGCATGACTGTATCCCCCCGCACAGCAATGCTGGTTTTGTGGAACAATATGCAAGATGACGGATCGCCCAATCCGGCGACACTGCATGCGGGCAAACCCGTGCTCGCTGGGACGAAATATATCGTCACCAAATGGTTTCGGGAAAAATTCTGGGTGTGACCAGAGGGCCGCTCTTTCCGCGGCCTACCCTCAAAGATGCTGGAGCTTGTGGGTGGGGCTTGATAGGGTGCGCCCATTCATCTCCAGAGGGGTATCCTTATGCGTCATTTTATCTCAGCGCTGTTGCTCACCGCAGCGCCCTTGGCTTGTGTCGCCACGCCCGTTCTTGCGCAAACCAGCCCCGCTGCCGTGCAGCCCGCTGCGCAAAATGACGCGGGCCAGAAGCTGCACCAATTGTTCAAGGACAGCGACGAGGGATCGCTGCAACGCAACCCGCTGAACGGTATTTTCCGGGGCGATATGCGCTATGCGGATCGATTTGGCGATTACATTACCGATGGCTATTTCACCGCGGAGAAAAAGGCGAATGACGCGGATATGGCCCGTCTCGCCAAAATCGACCGATCCAAGCTGAACCCGACAGACCAGATCGCCTATGATGTGTTTCAGTGGCAGACCGAGCAAATTGCCATAGGCTATCGCACGGATGTGCTGAAGCTCAATGCTGTGCGCCCGCTCAATCATTTTTATGGGTTCCACACCTTTTACCCGACATTTTCAAGTGGTCAGGGCGGCGCGCCGTTTGTGACGCTCACCGATTATGACAATGCGCTTCGGCGTCACCGGGACTTCATCCTCTATCTGGATCGAGCGATTGGCCGCTTTCGCGAAGGCACGCAATCGGGCGTTTTTGAAACCAAGATGACGATCACGAATGTGATTGCTCAGTTGGATGCGCAGCTGGCGCAGTCAGTTGACGAGTCGCCATATTACGGCCCCATCAAACAAATTCCCGCCAGCTTTTCAGATGCGGATAAAGCGCGGCTTGCCGCAGATTATCGCGCGGCCATCGATCAAGGCATTTACCCCGCCTATCGCCGCCTGCGGAATTTTTTGAAGAATGATTATCTGCCAAAGGCGCGTGAAACCGTTGGCCTGTCGAGCATGAAGGGCGGCGCCATGCTCTATAAGCTTGCCATTGAAAACACGACGACCCTGCCGCTGGATGCAGAGACCATTCACCAAACAGGCCTATCCGAAGTCACGCGGATCAAAGGTGAGATGGAGAAGGTCCGCCAGGAAGTGGGCTTTACCGGCACATTGCCAGAATTTTTCGACTATCTGCGCAATGACCCCAAGTTCAAGAAAGAAAGCCGGGACGCGCTGACCCAAGGCTATTATGAAATTGGCAAGCAGGTTGATCAGAAGATCGGGGCCTATTTCTCAACGCTGCCAAAGGCGCCGCTTGAGATCCGCCCTTATGAAGAATTCCGCGAAAAATTTGAAGCGGGCGGCTCTTATGAACAAGGCACGCCCGATGGGAAACGTCCGGGCCGGTTCTATTTCAACGCCTATGACCTGCCGAGCCGGACGACACCGGGGATGACCACGCTTTATCTGCATGAAGGCGCACCGGGCCATCATTTCCAAATCAGCCTAGCGCAGGAAAATGAGGCTCTGCCCAGCTTTATGCGCTTTGGCGGCAATACCGCTTATGTCGAAGGCTGGGCGCTTTATTCCGAAACATTGGGCTATGAGATGGGCTTTTACAAAGACCCTTATCAGCGGTTCGGCACGCTGTCTGACGAGATGCTGCGCGCGATGCGGCTGGTGGTTGACACGGGCCTTCACGCCAAAGGCTGGGTCCGTGATCAAGCAATTGACTATATGATGGCCAATTCCGACATGGGCCGGACCGATGCGACGGCGGAAGTGGAACGTTATATCGCGATACCCAGTCAGGCGCTGGCCTATAAGACCGGGGCCATGACGATCCAGAGGTTGCGCGCAAAGGCGCAAGACGCGCTTGGCCCGAAATTCGATATTCGCGCTTTCCATGAACAGGTGCTGGGCACAGGGGCATTGCCGCTGGCGGTGCTGGAAAAGAAAATCGACGCCTGGATCGCGGCGTCGAAATAAGGGGTTCGCGCAGAGACGCAGAGATCGCAGAGCGAAAGTTACTCTCGGCTCCAGCAGGTGCCGGAGGGTAGAATTTTCTGCGTCCTCTGCGTCTCTGCGCGATGTGGCTCTGGATCGCGACCGGACGCGGAACGTGCGCCAGAAGCGCCCACCTTATGCCAAGGCTTCGGCGATCAGCTTGCGGCTGTTGGCGATGCCATATAGCGCGATGAAGCTGCCCATGCGCGGCCCCGCGCTGGAGCCGAGGAGCGTTTCATAGAGCGCCTTGAACCAATCCCGCAGATTTTCAAATCCGCCGGTCTTGCCAATTTCATAGACGATGTTCTGAATGGCCTCTGCCCCAGTGTCGGGCGCCAGCGTGGCGAGTTCGGCATCGAGCCGTTGTAGCGCGGCCACTTCCACACCCTCTGGCTTGCGCCGCTTTAGGGTGGGGGCAATAAAATCCCGATTATAGGCGAGCGCCAAATTGATGAGCGTGGCGAGTTCTGGATGAGTCGCCGCACTCGCATCTGGCACATAGTTGACAAGATAGGCCCAAACCTGGGGCGCGGTTGCGTGTTCACCCATGACGCCGACCAAGTTGAGCAACAGGCCAAAGCTGACCGGCGGGACATCGGCGGGCACTTGCCCATTATGGATATGATGCACTGGGTTGCCGAGCTGCTGTTCCACCGGCTGGCCCGCATAATTGCCCCGGAATTGGAAATATTCATCCACGGCGCGCGGGATGACGCCCATGTGCAATTGCTTGGCGCTCTTAGGCTCTCGATAGGCGTAGAAAGCCAGACTTTCCTGCGTGCCATAGGACAGCCATTGTTCCAGACTCAGGCCATTGCCCTTGGACTTGGAAATTTTCTCTCCCTTATCATCCAAGAACATTTCATAGATCAGGCCTTCCGGCTTGCGGCCGCCCAAAACTTGCGCGATTTTGCCGGACTGCACGCCGCTATCGGTCAGATCCTTGCCGTACATTTCATAATCGACGCCAAGTGCGACCCAGCGCATCGCCCAATCCACCTTCCATTGCAGCTTGGCTTGGCCGCCGAGCACAGATTGGGTGATCATCTCCCCCTCATCTTCAAAGCGGACAAGACCTGCATCGGCATCAATCACCTCTACCGGAACTTGGAGGACAATGCCCGATTTTGGGCTGACGGGCAGAATGGGCGAATAGGTGGCGGCGCGTTCCTTACGGAGCGTGGGCAGCATGATGTCGAGAATAGCCTGATTGCAGCGCAGGACATTTTTGAGCGCATCATCAAAATGACCGCCTTCATAGCGGGTGGTTGACGAGACAAAGTCATAGTCAAAGCCGAAGCGGTCCAGAAATTCCCGCAGCATCGCATTATTATGATGCGCAAAGCTTTCAAATTTTCCGAATGGATCTGGAATGCGCGACAAAGGCTTACCGAGATATTCGGTCAGCATCGCCTGATTGGGGACATTGTCCGGCACTTTGCGCAGCCCATCCATATCATCGGAAAAGGCGATGAGCTGCGTCGGCACATCGGTCAGCGTTTCAAAGGCGCGGCGGACCATTGTCGTGCGCAGCACTTCATTAAAGGTGCCGATATGCGGAAGACCCGACGGGCCATAGCCGGTTTCAAAAATGACTGGCCCCGACGCTTTGCCCGATGGATAGCGTTTGAGCACCTTGCGCGCCTCTTCAAAGGGCCAAGCTTTGGATGCCATCGCGATATCGCGCAAATTGCTCACGTCGTGTTGCTCTTTCGTTCCTATTGGGCCAATCCGGGCTTGTGTCCCGGTCTGTGTCTGCCCCTTTGCCCTATCCTGCGCTGCATGCAAGCCATGCCGGCATCTGGATTGCGACGGCCAATGGTGAAACCCGCTGGGTAAGCCGGGGAGATGCCATTGCCTTGGCCGCCGAAACCCCGGTGATCATGCTCAACGCGCCGTTGGTGGCCGCGCGACTCGGCTATGGCGATTTATCTGGTCTTGACCTGTTGGAGCTATTTGCCTTTGTGCATCCGGCCCGCTTCATGGTCCCGACGATCAAGGGTCTGGCCCGGATCACAGGTCTGGATATGCCTCGCGATGAAAGCGGTGCGGCCCAAATGCTGCAACAGGCAGCGCACGTCCTTCTGGAATCCGCCCAAGGAGACTGGCCGGAACGCGAAGGGGCTTGGACCTGTGCGCAGGCGCTGGCCCGATTGCGCTGGCCCTGGGCGCCCGCCCTTGCAGATCGGCTGACAGCGCCCGGCCGCGATGAGCGCTGGCTCTTTTCCAAATTGCCCGAATGGGAAGAAGCGGCCCCGCGCCCCGCGCCGCGCCCGGTCGAACTGACCCAAGAGGAGGTGATCACACGGCTGGGGACGCTGACGGGGGAAGGGGCCGAGCGACGGGATGGCCAGCGGGCTTATGCGTCTGCTGCCATGTCGGCGTTTGCGCCGCGCCTTGCGGTGGACATGCCCCGGCTTTTGCTTGCAGAGGCGGGAACGGGCATTGGCAAGACGCTGGGCTATTTGGCGCCAGCATCCCTCTGGGCCGAAAAATCGGGCGGGCCCGTTTGGATTTCAACTTACACCAAGGCGCTGCAACGCCAGCTGACGACCGAAACGGCCCGCATTTATGGCACGGATGCAGCCGCCAAGGGCCGTGTTGTCATCCGCAAGGGGCGGGAAAACTATCTGTGCCTGCTCAACCTAGAAGATGCCTTGCAGGGTGGCTTTGCCGGGCGTGCTGCGATTATGGCGCAGCTTGTCGCGCGCTGGGCCGCCTATAGCCGGGATGGCGATATGGTGGGCGGCGATCTGCCCGGCTGGCTGCCGACTTTGTTCCGCCGCAATGGATCCACCGCGCTCACCGACAGGCGGGGCGAGTGTGTTTATGCTGGCTGCCCCCATTATCGAAAATGCTTTATTGAGCGCGCCACCCGCGCCTCTGCCGAGGCCGATATCGTTGTCGCCAACCATGCGCTGGTCATGGTCAATGCCGCACGCGGACGCGAAGAGGCAACCCGGCCGACCCGTTATGTCTTTGACGAAGGGCATCATGTGTTTGATGCGGCCGACACGATGTTTGCAGCAGCCCTGACAGGGCAGGAAGCCATCGAGTTGCGGCGGTGGATTATCGGCCCGGAAGGCAAGTCCCGTGGGCGCAGACGCGGCCTTGCCGCGCGGCTGGCCGATGTGGCGAGCTATGACGCGAATGGCGCAACCGCCATAGGCGCTGCCGCCCATGCCGCGAGCGCTCTGCCGTCTGACGGGTGGGTGCAGCGCGTTGCCGAAGGCGCGCCCTTTGGCCCGATGGAGGCGCTGTTTGCCGAAATCCGTGGTCTCGTTTTTGCGCGCGCGACCGATGAGGATGCGGGCTACGGGCTGGAGACAGAGGCCGCCCAACTTGATGGGGCGTTGCTGACGGCGGTCGAGCCCGCGTGCAAGGCGCTGGATGCGCTTTTGCGCCCCCTCATCGCGCTGGGACGGCGGCTTGAATCGGTGTTGGAAGAAGCGCCCGACTGGTTGGACGGACAGGCACGCGCACGGATTGAGGGCGCGCGATCTAGTCTCAGCTGGCGCACGGATACGCTGGCGGCGTGGCTCTCTATGCTGGCGCGGCTCGGCGGGCCGACCGACCCTGACTTTGTCGATTGGCTGGCGGTGGAGCGGATTGAGGGGCGCGAAGTCGATATTGGTCTGCGACGCCATTGGCTCGACCCCACCCGCCCCTTTGCCGCCACCGTGTTAAAGCCTGCCCATGGGGCGCTGATCACCTCTGCCACGCTGAAAGGCGGAGAAGGATGGGATGTCGCCGAGGCACGGACGGGTGTCGCGAATACCGAGGCACGGGCAGTGCATTTTGAAGCGGCCAGCCCCTTTGATTATGCAGCGCAAGCCCAGGTTCTGATCGTGACCGATGTGAAGCGGGGCGATGTGCCGCAATTGGCCAATGCCTATGCCCAGCTGATTGCGGCGGCAGGTGGCAGGACATTGGGCCTGTTCACCGCCATTCGGCGGCTGCGCGCGGTGCATGCCCGGATTGCAGACCGTCTCGCCCGCGATGGCCTTCCGCTCTATGCCCAGCATGTTGACCCGATTGATACCGGCACGCTGGTTGATATTTTTCGCGATGACCCGCGTGCGAGCCTGATCGGCACGGATGCCTTGCGTGACGGGGTGGATGTGCCGGGGGATTCGCTGCGGCTGGTGGTGATGGAAGGTGTGCCTTGGCCCAAGCCGACCGTGCTGCATGCCGCGCGCAAGGCCGCGGGGGGCGGCTCTGCCTATGACGACCGCATCATTCGGGCGCGATTGGCGCAGGCCTTTGGCCGGTTGATCCGGCGGCAAAATGACAAAGGCACGTTTGTGTTGCTGTCCTCCGCCGTCCCGTCCCGACTGCTCAGCGCCTTTCCCGATGGAACTCCTGTTCGGCGAGTGACTCTGGAGGAGGCCGTGACCGAAATTGCCGGATCACGTTCGGCCCTTCCCACACAGCCCCATTTGTCGCATGAGTTGGACAGATGAAGACGCTCATTCTTTTTCGCCACGCCAAATCCGGCTGGGACGCGCCTGTTGACCGGGATTTTGACCGGCCCATCAACGCGCGCGGCATTCAGGGCGCGCAGATGATCGGGCGCTATTTGCGGGAGAATCAATGGGGGTTTGATCAGGTGATTTCGTCCCCCGCCGTGCGGTGCACCGAAACGCTTGATGCGCTTTGGGAAGGCTATGGCGAGATTCTGCACCCCAATTGGGATAAGCGCATCTATCTCGCGTCGGGCGCAACCTTGCTGGATGTTGTGCAGGACCTGCCAGACGGCGCCGAGCGGGTGATGATGTGCGGCCATAATCCGGGGCTGGAAGATCTGATCCTAACACTCGTGCCGGATAAGGCGGGCGACTCTTTACGCGATGCCGTGGAGGAGAAGTTTCCGACCGCCGCCATCGCAGAGCTGATCCTGGACATTGACCAATGGCGCGATGTGGGAAGGGGCAAGGCCCAGTTTACGCAATTGGTGCGGCCCCGCGATCTGGACCCCAATCTTGGCCCAGCCATGGATCACCCAAGCGACTAGCCTAGCGCCCAGCGGCGGCGAGGGCAGTTTTCAGACGATCGCGAATTAAGACCAGATCCGGAATATAGCTGGGCGGTGTGGGCGCAGGTGCGGCCGACACTGGATTAGCAGGTGCTGCTTGGGCGACGGTCGGTACGGGCGCAGGCGTCTGACTATCTGCTTTGGCGCTCAGCAGCTTTTGTACACCCTTGACCGTATAGCCTTCGACATGAAGCAGATGGTGAATGCGCCGAACGAGGGCCACATCATCTGGCCGATAATAACGGCGGTTCCCCGCGCGGATGAGCGGGCGCAATTTGGCAAAGCGGGTTTCCCAATAGCGCAAAATGTGTTGCGGCACGCCCAATTCAGACGAGAGTTCGCCGATGGTCAAAAATGCACCGGGTGCCTTATCGGCCATCGACGTCTCCCAATTTTAGCTATCCTGCGTGATGCGTGTGCGCATGGTTTGGCTCGGCCGAAAGGTCAGAACCCGGCGCGGGGCAATGGGGACTTCTACCCCGGTTTTCGGATTGCGGCCAATCCGTTCTCCCTTGTCGCGCAGAAGAAAGCTTCCAAAGCCGGAAATCTTCACATTCTGCCCCTTGGCAAGGGCGCCACACATATGTTCCAGAATCGATTCAACAAGTTTGGAGGACTCGGACTTGGACAATCCCACCTGCTTGTGAAGAGACTCAGCAAGATCGGCCCGTGTTAGGGTTCCTTCTCCCGCCATTACGCTACTCCCTCTTCGTGATTGCTCTTCGCGATTAACGAACACCAATCTTCTTATCGAATTGGCAAACAAGGTCAATTCCACCCTGAGGGTCAAAAGCGGATTGCAGCAGCGCCCCAAGTAAAGCCGCCACCCATGGCTTCGAGCACGAGCAACTGTCCGCGCTGGATGCGGCCGTCGCGCACGGCGGTATCAAGCGCAAGCGGCACCGAAGCGGCTGAGGTGTTGGCGTGCTGATCCACCGTCACAACCACCTGCTCGGGTGCAAGGCCAAGCTTTCGAGCGGTGGCATCCAAGATGCGGGCATTGGCCTGATGCGGGACGACCCAATCAATATCAGCTGCGGTAAAGCCCGTGCTTTCCAGAACTTCAGTCAACACCGAGGCCAGATTGACGACGGCATGGCGGAAGACTTCTGATCCCTTCATGCGAATATGGCCGACCGTGCCCGTGGTCGAGGGGCCGCCATCGACATAAAGAAGTTCATTATGCCGACCATCGGCGTGAAGCTTGGTCGCGAGGATGCCCGAGTCGCTTTCTTGCCCTTCAAGGACAACCGCCCCAGCGCCATCGCCGAAGAGGACGCAGGTTGTCCGGTCTTCCCAATCGAGCAGGCGGCTCATTGTTTCAGCGCCAATGACAATCGCGCGCCGGGCAGCGCCGCTGCGGATCATCGAATCGGCAACGGACAGGGCGTAGAGAAAGCCAGAGCAAACCGCGGCAACGTCAAAGGCGACGCAATCATTAATCCCAAGCAACGCCTGAATCTTGGTCGCGGACGCCGGGAACGTCTGATCGGGCGTTGCGGTGGCGAGGATCAGCAGATCGATCGACGCCGGATCGAGGCCGGCGGCGTCGAGCGCCTTGCGCGCCGCCTCTGCCCCCAATGTCGCGGTGGTTTCCCCATCGCCCGCAATATAGCGAAAGCGGATGCCGGTGCGCTCAACAATCCAATCATCGGACGTTTCGACGGTTTTGGACAATTCTTCATTGGAAACGCGGTGGGCCGGAAGGGCAGAACCCGTGCCGAGAATGACCGCGCGCCGCGTCATTGGCCATTGGCCCGAATAAAGGCGAGATCATCGGTGATGCGTTGTGTGATATTGGCTTCCACAAGCTTTGCCGCAACGCCAATGGCATTGGCGACGCCCTTGGCGCTGGCGCTGCCATGACTTTTCACGACCACGCCATTGAGACCGAGGAAGACAGCACCATTATGATTATTGGGATCCAGATGGTGGCGCATCAGCTCCGTCGCCGGGCGTGAGATCAGGAAGCCGAATTTTGACCGGATTGAACTGGTAAAGGCGCGGCGCAGAAGATCGGTCACAAAGCGGGCGGTGCCCTCCATCGTCTTCAACGAGATATTGCCTGAAAACCCGTCGCACACAACAACATCGGTCAGGCCGCGGGCAATTTTATCGCCTTCGATAAAGCCTTCAAAGCTGATCGGTAGATGCGTTGCCTCGCGCAAGATGGCGGCGGCATCGCGAATTTCATCGGTGCCCTTTTGATCTTCTGTGCCGATGTTGAGCAGCGAGACACGCGGGCGGGCAATGCCGAGTGCAATGCGCGAATAGGCCGCGCCCATAATGGCAAATTCGGTGAGATTGCGAGCATCGCATTCGGTATTCGCGCCCAGATCCAGCATGATGAAGTCATTTTCACCAAGGCTGGGCAGGAGGGCGGCCAGCGCCGGGCGGTCAATGCCCGGCATGGTGCGCAGCGCCAGCTTTGCCATGGCCATGAGCGCGCCGGTATTGCCCGCCGACACAGCGCCGCCGGCCCTGCCCTGCTTCACAGCGTCAATGGTGATGCCCATGCTTGTGGTTTTGGCGCGGCGGATGGCCTGACCCGCTTTTTCGCTGCCTTCAATAATTTCTGGCGCGTGAATGATATCGCACACGGGCCGCAGGCCGGGATGGGCTTTCAGTGCGACCTCTATCGCAGCCTCATCGCCAACCAGATCAAAGCGCAGATGCGGGTGGAGCAGATGTGCCTGTGCGACACCAGCCAGCATCAAAGCCGGGCCTTCATCGCCCCCCATAGCGTCAATTGCGATTCGCGGCGCTTCGGCCACTGGCCCGTCTCCCCCGGTTTAAGCGCGGGGGTTAGTCGGCCGACGCGACAACTTCACGACCGTTATAATGGCCGCATGCCTGGCAAAGATTGTGGGGGAGCTTCAACTCACCACAATTCGGGCATTCTTGGAACGTGGTTGCGGTCAGCGCATGATGGCTACGACGCATGTTCCGGCGCGACGGCGAAGTTTTTCTCTTAGGGACGGCCATGTCGGCACCTTGTTCGTTAAGTGATCACAAAAACCTATGTGGCGACGAAGGGACGCACATGCGACTCTCCGGGACATCACAGGGAAGGCGCGCGTATAGCCAAAATTCCGGACGTTGCAAGCGCAGCGGCCCCGTGGCAGGACAGAGCGTCTCAACAAGAGGGGAGAAAGACAATGATTTTACCCGTCACCATGATCTTCGCAGGGGTTGCCGCGATCCTCAATATCTGGCTTGCCATTCGAGTTGGCCAAGTGCGCGGCAGCGAGAAAGTGTCCATTGGCGATGGCGGCAATGAGGCCGTGATCCGCCGGATGCGGGCGCATTCCAACTATGTCGAGTTCACACCCTTTGTGCTGATTCTTATCGGCGTCATTGAGCTGGCCCATAGCGGCGCACCCGCGCCCTTGTGGCTGTGGATCGTTGCCGCTGTCTATTTCCTTGGTCGTATCGGCCATGGACTGGGCATGGACGGTGGCCGTTTGAGCAAAGGCCGCTCCATCGGCACGATCACAACCATGCTGACGCTGCTCGGCCTTGGCGCTTATGCCATTGCCCTGCCGCATCTGGAGGCTGGCCGCACCGAAGCGCCAACCGCGATCGATATGCAAACGGCAGAGCCCGTTTCCAACGGCTAAGGTCGATTAAATAGGGGTGGGCGCTGCTTTGGCTGGCCCGCCCCCTTTTTTCAGTAAACCCCAAGCGATAGGCCAGCGGCAAACGCCGCCCCCAAATCCCGCGCACGGGCAAGATCCGCCGCGCCAATTTGCTTTGGGGCGAGAATAGCCTCGGGCGTTTGGGCATGGGTGCAGATGATCAGCGGCTCCGCGATCGGCTTCATCCGCCAGCCCGTGAGAATGCGGACCATTTGCCGCGCGGCATTCTCGCCATCTGAGCCAGCACAAATCATCATCGCATAGGGCCGCCCTTCGATCTGCCCCAAGAGCTGATAATAGGCCCGATCAAAAAACGCCTTCATCACACCAGATAGTGCGGCGAGATTTTCCGGACAGGCGAAGATCGCGCCGTCGGCCGCCAAGAGATCATCAGGCGTTGCATCGCTGGCTTGGATCAGGCGGACATCGGCTTCGCCTCGCGCGCCGTCTGCTGCGGCATGGGCGAGAGCTTCTGTCCCACCGGTCTGAGTGTCATAGAGGAGGAGGAGTTGGGGCATGTTTGGCCTTATGGGGGCGCGGATGCGGGTTGGGAAGAATTATGGTTCGCGCAGAGGCGCGGAGAACGCAAAGGATGTCATGATCTCTGCGGTCTTTGCGTCTTTGTGCGACATATCTCTGTTCATCATCGGAGATGTGAGTGGATTCCCGCCTGCGCGGGAATGACGGGGTGGTGCCCTTTTATCGTCACTTATAACCAAATGGGTTTTTTATCTTGACATCGTCACGCTGATCTGGCACAAAAGCTGAGACTGGAGACATGTAAGCGCAAAAGAGCGCCTTTGGGCTTGGCCCGTTTCTCTCCATTTTCTTTCAGGGAGATCATCGGGAAATCGGCCGCAGGAGTCTGGGCCGGCAAAGAGGATTACCTTGTGCAGTGGACCAGCAATGGCTGGCTATTCGCATCCCCGTTTGAAGGCCTATCCGTCTGGGCCGTGACCGGAGGCCGTGGCTGGAGATTTAGTGCTGGGCGTTGGACCGACGCGATGGAGGCGGCGTCGATCCGAATCGCGGGCAAGCAGGTGGTCGGCGCCCAGCAACCCCCTATTGCCCTGCCCCAAGGAGGCACCAATGCAGATTCGGAGGCCCGGGCTGCTATCTCGATGGTGATCAATAGCTTGCGTGCCCATGGCCTGATTTCAAACTAAACTAATGCAGTGACAATCCCCGATCATTGCGGCTTTTGCGCAACAGTTTGTGGCAATGTGCGCTTGCGCGGCAGCATTGCAGGGACTAACTGACGGCAGTTGTCCCAATGACAAACTGAGAAAGGGGATTTTTTATGCGCAAACTAGCTATTGCAGTCGCGCTCGCCTCAACGGCTCTGGCTTCGCCAGCCTTTGCACGCGACGACGCGTGGTATGTCGGCATCGAAGGCGGTGCCTCGATCGTTGAAGATCGGGATTTCGCTATTTCGGGCGTTGATAATGCTGCCACCGCCAACACAAAAAGTGCCTGGGATGTCGACGGAATCGTTGGTTACGATTTCGGATCCTTCCGCTTGGAAGCTGAAATTGGCTATAAGCGTGCATATCTCACGCAATGGTCATCCCAGGTCACCACGCCGGCAGGTGCTGCAGCGACGGCACGTCCAGCTGGCACCTATGTCGATGCTGGCGGCCCGGCAACCAGCCTCAGCTTCATGATGAACGGCCTTGTCGACTTTGGTGGTGATGATGGTCTGAACGGCTATATTGGCGGCGGCGCAGGTGTGGCCCAAGCCAAATCGAGCTTTTCCATTGACGGCTCCGGTCCAGGTTTTCTGAGCGATTCCGACACGGGCTTTGCTTGGCAGGCGATTGCTGGCGTGCGCACGGCAATCAGCCAGAATGTCGATCTTGGCTTGAAGTATCGCTTTTTCAACCAGCCCAATGTCAAATTGATTGATCGCATCGGCCGTACAGCGGACAGTCGCCTGCGTTCGCATTCCATCTTGGCGAGCCTGATCTTCAACTTTGGGGAAGTTGCTGCTCCGCCGCCGCCACCCCCGCCGCCCCCACCGCCGCCCCCGCCGCCGCCGCCGCCAGAACCGGCTGTTGTGGCCAGGGTGTGCGCACCGGGCCCGTATATTGTCTTCTTCGAATGGGATAAGTCGGACGTTACGGCCGAAGTCTCATCGATCCTCGACAATGCGGTCACGGCTTATGCAGATTGCGGCCAAGCGCAGGTCATGCTGGCCGGCCACGCCGATAAATCGGGCAAGCCCAAGTATAATATGGGTCTTTCCGAGCGTCGCAACGGATCGGTTCGCACCTATCTTGAAGGCAAGGGCGTTCCTGCTGGCGTGATTGCCACTCAGGCTTTTGGTGAAAGCGCCCCGCGCGTTGAAACCGCCGATGGCGTGCGTGAACTTCAGAACCGCCGGGTGGAAATCACCTATGGTCCCGGTTCTGGCCAGTAAACAAACTGACACGCTTGCGTGACAGAGATGAGGGGGCTGGTCTTGCGACTGGCCCCCTTTTTCATGGGCGGGATAAAAGGAGGCATGCGTTTCTCCCACAAATCCCTCCTCATTTAGAGAACCAGGACGCGGCATGAAGATTACGATGATTGGGGCTGGCTATGTTGGGCTGGTATCCGGGACATGTTTGGCAGACTTCGGACATGACGTCGTGTGCGTCGACCTCGACCAGAGTAAGATTGATGCGCTGCTCAGCGGAGTGATGCCCATTTATGAGCCGGGTCTAGCAGAATTGGTTGCCGCCAATGTACGCGCCGGGCGCCTGACCTTTACGACCAATCTTAAAGACGGCGTTGCGGGGGCAGACGCCGCCTTCATCGCGGTCGGCACCCCCTCTCGCCGGGGGGATGGCCATGCCGACCTGACCTATGTGTATCAGGCTGCCCGCGACATAGCAGAGGCAATGACCGGGCCATTGATTGTTGTCACCAAATCGACTGTTCCGGTTGGCACAGGGGATGAAGTGGAGCGTATTTTGCGCGAGGTCGCGCCGGACGCTGACGTGGCTGTTGTCTCCAACCCAGAATTCTTGCGTGAGGGGGCGGCGATCCATGATTTTAAGCGGCCTGACCGCATCGTCATTGGCACATCCGATGACCGTGCCCGCGCCGTCATGCAGCAGGTGTATCGCCCACTCTACCTGAACCAAGCCCCCTTGGTGTTTACCGAGCGCCGGACGGCAGAGCTGATCAAATACGCGGCCAACGCCTTTCTGGCGACCAAAATCACCTTCATCAATGAGATGGCCGATTTGTGCGAAGCGGTGGGCGCCAATGTGCAGGATGTTGCGCGCGGCATCGGCCTTGATAACCGCATCGGCGGGAAGTTTCTGCACGCCGGGCCGGGCTATGGCGGGTCCTGTTTTCCCAAAGACACGCTTGCGCTGTTGAAGACGGCGGAGGATTATGATGTCCCCTGCCGGATCGTTGAAGCGGTCGTACAGGTGAACGAAAACCGCAAACGCGCCATGGGCCGTAAGATTATTGAGGCCTTGGGAAGCGACGCTGTTCGCGGCAAGACGGTCGGTCTGCTCGGGGTTACGTTCAAGCCCAACACCGATGATATGCGCGATGCGCCGTCCATTGCGATTGTGCAGGCGCTTGAAGATGCAGGCATTCACGTCGTCGCTTATGATCCAGAAGGGATGGAGGCGGCCAAGCCGATCATGCCACAGGTGACATTTCGCACCGATCCCTATGCCGTGGCAGAGGGCGCTGACGCGTTGGCAATTGTTACCGAATGGGATGCGTTTCGCGCGCTTGATTTAGAGCGACTGGCGGGCCTGATGGCGCACCCGGTGCTGGTCGACCTACGCAATATTTATAAGCCGGAAGAAGCCCGGGCACTGGGCTTTGCCTATAGTTCGGTTGGACGGCCCTAGCCCGAAAGCGTTAAAGGCCCTGATAGGCCCGCAGCCAAGTTACAAAGTCAGGAATGCCAACATCAATGGGGGTCTTCGGCTGAAAGCCCAGATCGCGGCGGATGTCGTCTATGTCGGCATAGGTTTCAAGCACATCGCCCGGTTGCAGCGGCTGAAAGTCAATCTCTGCCGGCCGGCCGCACGCCTCCTCAAGCAGGGCGATCAGGCGCATCAGCGGCTCTGAACGGTGATTGCCGATGTTGTAGAGACGGTGCGGGGCAAAGCTGCCGCCTGCCTTTTCCTGGCCATCATCAACAACGGGCTGATCAAGGGCGGCCAACAGGCCCGCGACAATATCATCAATATGGGTGAAGTCGCGCCGCAAATTCCCCTCATGATAGACGGGGATGGTCAGGCCCTTAAGAATCCGCTCGGCAAACATCCATACGGCCATATCGGGCCGACCCCAGCGGCCATAGACCGTAAAGAAGCGTAAGCCCGTGAGCGGAACGCGATAGAGATGGGCGTAAGTCTCGCTCATCAATTCATCGGCTTTTTTGGTTGCAGCATAAAGAGAAATGGGATGATCGACCCGGTCAGTCACCCGGAATGGCAAGGATTCATTGGCCCCATAAACGGACGAGGACGAGGCATAGACCATCTGCCGCACCGCGCGCTGGCGCGCAATTTCGAGCATGTTGAGATGCCCCGCCAGATTGGACTGAATATAAGCGCGCGGATTGATGAGCGAATAGCGCACACCAGGTTGCGCCCCCAAATGAACGATGCTGTCAATCTCCACGCCGCCCAAAGCCTCTTCGAGCGCCACATGATCGGCAAAATCAACCTGGTGGAAGACAAGGTTTGGGTGGTCAATATCCGCCAGCCGATCTCGCTTCAAATCTGGGCTGTAGTAATCGTTGAGATTATCAATGCCGACGACATGATCCCCACGGGCGAGCAGCTGGCGCGCCAGCTGCGAACCGATAAATCCGGCCACCCCAGTAACAATAATGGCCATGACTGATCCCTTTTCATCGCACCCCGGCAGGGACTAATATGCGTAAACCATAGACGGGCTTGAAAGAAGCCGAAATCTGGAAGATCACAGGATATTAACCCATGCAATTGACGGAGTAACCCATGCGTCCTGTTCTGCTGCCCCTTGCCGCCTTGTCGATGCTGTCGGCTGGGTGCGTTACGGATCGATCGGGTGGCGCGAACCGCGCCCAAGCCGACGCCAAGCTTTTTGATGCGGCCGGCAAGCTGTCAGGCCGAGCGATTATATCTGAGACGCAAGACGGGCTGTGGCTGGACGTCACTGCCCACGGAATCACGCCGGGGGCGCATGGCCTGCATGTGCATGCGGTTGGCCGGTGTGATGCGCCTGACTTTGCAACCGCGGGGCCGCATTGGAACCCAACGGCGCATGAACATGGCCGCAAAAACCCCAAAGGCACCCATGCGGGCGATGCCCCCAATCTGATCGCGGATGCGGCAGGCAAGGGCCGCCTGAAAAGCTGGCTGAGCGCCAGTGCCCTTTCAGCTCTCTTGGATGCCGATGGCGCGGCTGTTGTTGTTCATGCTGATACCGATGATGAAATGACCGACCCATCGGGCAAGAGCGGAAAGCGGATTTTGTGCGGCGTCCTGACCGCGCGCTAATCCAGGACCGTTAGACAGGCTCCCCAGCTGCACGGGCGCGGTCCAGCAAATTCTTTTCCAAGTTTGGAACGGTGCGCAGGGCAGTGACGATAGCCACAAGGATCAGCGGAACCACAATCATTGTGCTCATCAAGGCGATGCGGAGATCGCCCGTCACATCGCTGACCAGCCCGGTCAGATAGGGGCCGAGGCCGAGGCCGAGGATCGTCGTGCCCAAAAAGAAAACGGCGGTGGCGGTTCCGCGCATCCGAGGCAACACCAAATCTTGCACGGTCGCCGCACAGGGGCCGAGCCACATGATGTGAATGAAAATATTAATCGCCGCAAAGGCATAAAAGGCGTTCAAGCTTGTCACCGCATAGCTGGCGTAAATGGTGACGGCAGAACCAATCGCCGCGATGAGCATGACGATCATGCGCCCCCCCGCATGGTGACGGCGCAGCCAATCCCCAAATATACCGCCAAAAGTCGCCCCCAATCCGCCGCCAATGGCGGTGATCAAGCCTAAGGTGAGGCCGCTTTCCGCGCCCACGCCAAATTGCTGTTTGGCATAGAGGAACAGGAAGGGGGACAGCCCATAGCTGATATAGGACATAAGACCGCCTGCGATCGTCAGGCCAATAAAGCCCGGATTTGCCATAAGGGCATAGCTGGCCGGATCGCGCAGGCGGATCGTTTGAACCCAGCTGCCGACGCAATAGACGCCAATGGCGAGGGCTGCCCATTGCACCATGTTGGTGGTGATAGCAAAATCGCCCAGCTGACCGACGGCCGCCCGCTTGGCGGGATCCAGAAGGCTATCCGTCCCACTGGTAATCATGATCGCTGCAAGGCACACGAGCAGCAGCAAGACCGCGTTGCGCCGCAGTGTCTGGCCCGTTGCGTCGAGCCGCTGAAACCCGCGCCAGTTCCAAGGCGGTAACATGGCGGCAAATTCACCCATGACAGATTTGATCGGGTTGGGATCGCCAGGTGTTGGCAGGCCATCAATCGCACCGCGTACCGGCTCTCGCACGGTAAACCACATCAAGATCGCGAGAAAAATGCCGGGAATACCAAAAGCCAAATAGGTCGCCTGCCACCCTGTCAGTCCCAAGGGTGCGGTGGCGGGGGTATAATGCGCTTCCCAATATTGGATCACCGCCCCACCAAAAATCAGGGCCGCGCCGCTGCCCAGATAAATGCCGGCCGAATAAAGCGCGAGAACAGTTGCTCGAACCGATTTCGGAAAATAATCCTGCAACAAGGAATAGGAAGCGGGCGAGGCGCTTGCTTCTCCCACACCAACACCAACGCGTGCAGCGCCAAGCTGTGCAAAGGTGGAGGTGAAACCGGAAACGGCCGTCATGCTCGACCAGAAGAACAGCCCGATGGAAATGGTGCGCACCCGGTTCCACCCATCGGCGAGCTTGGCCAGTGGCAGGCCGAAAACCGCATAAAAAAGCGCAAAAGCGGTGCCAAAGAGCAGCCCGATTTGGGCATCAGAGACGCCCAGATCCGCCTTGAGATAGGGTGCAATGATGGTGACCACCTGCCGATCCAAAAAATTAACGGCATAAATGATCATCAACAGGATCAGGACATATGTCCGATACGCCTTGGCTGCCATGGCTCTCCCCTATGTTCTCGCTTTATGGAGGAGAGTGTACAGATTGCGCCTGTGGTTCAAAGCGGAAATCGCTTACAATGAGGCAATTGTCGTGTTTCGCTTGAAATTCGTAGGGGAAACACGATATTTTAGATATTCGGCAGTTTCGCCGACGTTATTTTGGAGTGTATTTCGATGGCCAATTGGTCTGACCCCCGCACAATAGGCGCGTCTCCGACCGCCGACCTTGGCGCGCGCACCGCCGCGTTCGACGCGGGCCTGCGTTCCTACATGCTATCTGTTTACAATTATATGGCATCCGGCGTGATGCTGACGGGCATTGTTGCCTTGTTATTCGCCTCGTCAGGCGCGGCGCAAGCGATTATGTTTGGCCCCGGCCTGATGAAGTGGGTGATTATCCTGTCCCCGCTCGCCTTTATTCTGGTCATGAATTTTGGCCTGAACCGGCTGTCGACCTTTGGGTTGCAGGCGTGCTTCTGGGGCTTTGCCACCGTCATGGGCCTGTCCATGTCGACGATCTTCCTCGTCTATACGGGCGCCTCGATCGCTCAGACCTTCTTTGCAACGGCCGCGGCTTTTGCCGGGCTGAGCCTCTGGGGCTACACAACGAAGAAGGATTTGTCGGGCTTTGGCACCTTCCTCATCATGGGCTTGGTTGGCTTGCTCGTCGCCTCTGTGATCAACATCTTCCTTCAGTCCGGAACGATGAATCTAGTGATCAGCTTTATCGGCGTGCTGCTGTTCGCAGGCCTCACGGCCTATGACACACAGCGGATCAAGTCGATGTATGCCCATGTCGCTGGATCAGACATGGTCGGCAAGACTGTGATCATGGGTGCGCTGTCGCTCTATCTGGACTTCATCAACATGTTCCAGTTCCTCCTGAGCTTCATGGGTCAGCGCGACTAAACACCGCTTGAACTCTTCAGGAAAAGGCCCGGAGTTTCTCCGGGCCTTTTTTTATGCGTCGAAATGACAGCGCCCTGCGCCAGAATGAACAATAGGCTGCTTTTCCTGATCCGGTGCACACCCCATCTTTCTATCTGGGGGGAGGGGTTGCAACAGGAGACAAGTATATGCGTACAATCCTTCCAATAGCAGCTCTCGCGCTGATGACCGGGACAGCCCAAGCGGCTCAGGCCCATGATCATGGCAAGGGCAAGTGCCCAGCGGTGACGCCAGCGCAAGTTGAAGCGCAATTTAATCGGTTCAATTCTGCCTGGGCCACGAAAGACCCGGCAACGGTCACCAACCTCTTTACCAAGGACGCCGTTCTGCTCGCCACGGTGAGCAATAAGCCGCGCACCAATCCAGCCGAGATCAATGATTATTTTGTGGGCTTTCTGAAAGCCAGCCCGGTTGGCACGATCAACAGCAGCACGGTCAAGATTGACTGCAATTCAGCCGCCCGGTTGGGCACTTGGACGGTCTCCCTGACCGATGCGGCAACGGGTGCCAAAAATGATGTGAAGGCGCGCTATTCCTTCATCTATCGCTATGTGGATGGGGATTGGAAGATTGACCATCTCCACTCCTCCGCAATGCCCGAAGCTGTAAAATAGACGCCAATATGAAAGGGGCGGCACAAAGCCGCCCCTTTTTATTCTGGCTCTCAGCTGTTGATCAGGCCTTGGCCCGTGCGCCTGCTTTTCCACCCTTCTTGCCCTTTTTGGGAGCAGCCGGGACAATCTCAAACGCCAGCGCATTGTCCTTCAGCCGGACACTGACTTCGCCGCCATTGACCAGCTTGCCGAACAGCAGCTCTTCGGCGAGCGGCTGCTTGATCTTTTCTTGGATCAAACGGCCCATGGGTCGTGCGCCATAAAGCTTGTCATAGCCCCGCTCGGTCAGCCATTCCTTGGACTCGCTGTCGAGCTTGATGTGGACATCGCGGTCAGCCAGTTGCAGCTCAAGCTGCAAGATGAATTTATCAACCACACGTGCCACCACCTGCGGCGGCAGATAGGCAAAGGGCACAATCGCATCGAGGCGATTGCGGAATTCCGGGGTGAACATTTTCTTCACCGCTTCCTCGCCCGCATCTTCCCGGCTGATATTGCCAAAGCCAATGCCGTCGCGCGCCATGTCAGATGCGCCCGCATTGGTCGTCATAATCAGGATGACATTGCGGAAATCGACTGTCTTGCCATGATGGTCGGTCAGGCGGCCATTATCCATGACCTGCAACAAGATGTTGAACAGATCGGGATGCGCCTTTTCAATTTCATCGAGCAGGAGCACACAATGCGGCTGCTGATCAATGGCGTCGGTCAAAAGACCGCCCTGATCATACCCCACATAGCCTGGCGGCGCGCCGATCAGGCGGCTGACCGAATGGCGCTCCATATATTCTGACATGTCAAAGCGTTGCAGCGGAATACCGAGCAGGCTGGCCAATTGACGCGCAACTTCGGTTTTGCCGACGCCCGTGGGGCCGGAAAAAAGATAATTGCCAATTGGCTTTTCGGCATCGCGCAGGCCCGCACGGCTGAGCTTGATGGCGCCGGACAAGACTTCAATCGCCACATCCTGCCCAAACACCACGCGCTTCAGATCTCCCTCCAGTGTTTCCAGCGTCTTCTTATCATCGCTTGAAACGGATTTGGGCGGGATGCGCGCCATGGTCGCAATCACCTGTTCAATTTCCTTGGAGGTGATTGTCTTTTTACGCCGATTGGGGGCAACGAGCATCTGCATCGCGCCAACCTCATCAATCACATCGATGGCCTTATCGGGTAGCTTACGATCATTAATATAGCGCGCCGACAGTTCGACAGCCGATTTGATCGCATCGGGCGTATATTTGACCTTGTGATGCTCTTCAAAGGCGGAGCGCAACCCGGCCAGAATCTTGATCGTGTCCTCAATCGACGGCTCATTGACGTCAATCTTTTGGAAGCGACGCAGCAGGGCGCGATCCTTTTCAAAATGGTTGCGGAATTCCTTGTAGGTGGTGGAACCGATGCACCGGATTGCACCGCCCGACAGCGCGGGCTTCAACAAGTTCGACGCATCCATCGCCCCGCCGGATGTCGCGCCAGCGCCAATGACCGTGTGGATTTCATCAATGAAGAGAACCGCATGGGGCAGTTTTTCCAGCTCATTGACGACAGCTTTCAGCCGCTCTTCAAAATCGCCGCGATAGCGCGTGCCCGCCAACAGAGCGCCCATATCCAGCGAATAAATAACGGCATCCTTCAAGACATCGGGCACATCGCCTTCGATGATCTTGCGCGCCAGTCCTTCGGCAATTGCGGTTTTACCGACGCCGGGTTCGCCAACATAGAGTGGATTATTCTTCGACCGGCGGCAGAGAATCTGGACGGTGCGGTCAACTTCCGGCCCGCGCCCGATCAGCGGATCGACCTTGCCGATTTTCGCCTTTTCATTGAGATCGACGCAGAACTGCTTGAGTGCGGATTCCGGCTTGCCCTTGGCATCCCCCGATTGCTTCTTTTCCTCGCGGTCTTCGGTGCCCTCGACCTTCTTTGGCTCGCCTGTCTCTCCCGCTTTGCCGACACCGTGGCTGATATAGCTGACGGCATCGAGGCGGCTCATATCCTGCTGCTGCAAGAAATAGACAGCATAGCTTTCACGTTCCGAGAAGAGCGCGACAAGGACATTGGCCCCCG
>CAMAQU010000003.1 GCA_945860425.1 Sphingomonas paucimobilis | reverse complement strand
CCAGGCCACGGATGCGTGCGGCAGCGGCATTGAGCACGACCGAAGCGGCGGCGCCCTGTGCGGTGAACACGGACAGCTGAATGTCCTTATGCTCGTCCCAGAAGCCCGCGACGTTGAAGATCAGTTTGCCATCGGCAAGCTTTGTCTTGAGGCCGAGTTCATAGCTGTCGACCTTTTCAGGGCGATAGGGGTTGCACAGTTCGCTCGCGTTGCCGGGGGCCGAGGTACAGTTGAATGGCTGGCCAATCAGGCCTGCGACATCTGTCTCACCATTGAAGCCGCCGGACTTGTATCCGCGCGCCCAGCGGGCATAGACGTTGACGTTATCGCTGGCTTCATAGCTGAGCGTGGCCGTTGGGCTGAAGTTGTTGAACTTCGCATCCGGCACCCCGCCATAAGGCACATCGAACAGCGTGAAGCGCGGCGTTCCGACCGCGAACTTACGGCGGATGTCCTTCACCTCATTGGTGTAACGCGCGCCCAGCGTCATCTTCAGCGCCTCGGTCAACCGATAGTCGAGCTGCGCATAGAGCGCCCAAGCTTTGGTGTGCGAACCATAGTCCGACTGGAGGTCCGCCGCACCCGGTGCGCCAACTTGATTGAGGAAGCCAAAGAAGCGTTGCGGCCCCAGCGTTTCCGCCTTTTCCTTATAGGCGAAGGCACCAACCACATAGTTCAGCCGGTTGTCCATCGCGTCGCCCGTCAGCTGGACTTCCTGGCTGTACGCATGGAAGCTCGTGTCGCGCTGCGTGTTCGCGATGTCGAGCGGAGAACCGTCAAGGTCTGCTGCATCCTGCCACCGCAAATTGCGGTAGGAGCTGATCGACTTGAGTGTCGAAGCCCCCATGTAGAGCGCAAGCGTCAAGCTGTGGCCATAGGTGCGCGTCTTTTCATAGAGCGGATTGGCGTCGACGCTGGCCGTGCTCTGGCGGTTCGGATTGTCATAGAGGCCGAGCGGCGCGATGGCCGCGAGGATCGCCGGATCCGTGAACAGGCTGTTCGGCAACACACTCACCAGCTGCGAGAAATCGGTCCGCTGGTTGTAGCGGCTGTAATCAAACTGATAGTCCGCCGTGAAATTGCCCTCGGGCTTAAGCCGCAGCTGGATCATCCCCGACTTGCCATCCAGATTACCCAGATCATTGACCGAGCTTGACCGCGCGAGGAAGGCCTGAGGGAACGGATTTGGCCCGACCTTCACAAAGCCGTCGCGCTTTTGAATCTGGCCAGAGACCTTCATGGACAGCGCGCCCATGGCGGGCAGGTTCAAGACCGCCTTGCCCTTCCAATAATCGTAATTTCCGTAACTAATCTCCGCAGAGCCGCCAGCCTCACCCGTAGGCTTTTTGGTAACAAGGTTGACAGCACCGGCCAATGCGTTGCGGCCATAGAGCGTGCCTTGCGGTCCGCGCAGCACTTCGACACGTTCCAGATCGGCCACGTCAAAGATCGAGCCCTGCGCCTTGGCGATGTAGACGCCATCCAGATAAAGGCCGACCGCCGGTTCCCACGTGACGGCAGGGTTGATCGTCACCGAGCCACGTATCGCGATTTGCGAGATTGTCTTGTTAGACGGCGCGCGCTCAATCTTCACATTCGGCGCGATCGAGCCAAGCCGGTCAATCGAGCTGATATCGCGCGATTCCAAATATTCGCTGCTCACTGCCGAAATAGCGAGCGGCACATCCTGCACATTTTCCGCGCGTTTTTGGGCTGTCACAACGATATCGCCAATACCGCCATTATCTTGCGATGCAGTGTCTTGCGCGATGGCGGGCATGGCAAGGGCCGTGCTGGCAAGCAAAGTTGCTAAACGAAGAACCTTCATATCGACCTCCCTATAGGATGCACGTTCTCAAACTATTTGTGCATGCGTATTTATTTCAAGCATTATGCTACGTGTATCAACGCCAGACAAATAAAAAATGCATTGATAGCGCAACCGAAACGCCACATAACTGCGCATAGAGAGGATAAAATGTGTTAGCCCCCCTATTCCTTGCGACTTTGGCGCTGCCTGCTGCGACAGAGTGTGAGGCTTTGGCGACGAACCCGGCATCCGCGCTGGCATTTAGCGCGGGCCTTCAGGGCTTTATTTACGGTTACCCGATTGTCGACATGCTCAAGCAAAAGCATAATGAGACGCATCGGGTCAGCGCGGACCAGCCGGTTATGGCGCCCGTCAACAGCATCGTCGCCTACCCCCATATCCTGACACCAGAAACACAAGGGCAGTTGCGCGCGCCCAATGCAGACACGCTCTACATCAACGCTTGGGTTGACATGTCAAAAGGGCCGGTGCTGCTCGACGTGCCGGCAATGGGGACGCGCTATTACACGCTCGCCTTCATGGATCTTTATGCCAAACCGCATCACCTTGGCACCCGCACAAATGGCGGGCGGGCAACCAAATATGCGCTGGTTGGCCCATCGGGTGGCGATGTTCCGGCGGGCTATCAGGCGTTCCGCCTGCCGACCGACACCGCTTGGATGCTGGGTCGCTTGCTGGCCGACGGTAAGGCCGACGAAAAGCGTGTCCTGTCGATCGCAAAAACATTCCAGATGCGCGGGCCTGTAGCGGCCGACGTGACGGCCGCAGCGCCGATGAACCCTTACACCAGCCTTGAGTATTTCGCCCTGCTCAACGACGCGCTGCGGGTGCTCCCACCCCTAGCCGATGAGGCGGCTTTAATGGCCACCTTCAACAGAGCCGGTTTCGGACCAACGGCGCAATTTGCAGCCGACAAACTGCCTCCGGCGCAGGCGCTTGGCCTCGGCTGCGCTGTCCGCATCGGCAATGAGGTACTGGCGAAACAAGGCTTTAATCCCACCAGCGTCGCGAACGGGTGGATGCGCAACAACCGCATGGACAAGCCGGGGCATGACTATGTCTTGCGCGCAGAGGCCGTCCGCGGCGGCTATGTGAATGCCGAAGAAGAGTCGATCTATCCCGCCGCCGTGATGGACAATAACGGCGAGATGTTTGACGGGAAGCGTCAATATCGCATCCGATTTGAAGCCGGAAAGCTGCCGCCCGTCGGGGCTTTTTGGTCGATCACCGCATATGATTTGGCGACGGCGAAGCTCGTGCCGAATAAGATTGGCCGCCATCAATTTGGCGACCGCACCAAGGGCGCGAAATACGGCAAGGATGGTTCGCTGACGATCACTCTTTCCGCCACGCCGCCCAAAGAGGGGGCATCCAATTGGCTGCCGACCCCTGCGGGTGGATATCACCTCGTCACCCGAATGTATCTCCCCAAACCCGAAGCACTGGATGGCCGCTATGTGCTGCCGCCGGTCGAACGCGTTTCCAACTGAAAGACGACGTTATGGCCCGTCCGACCACATCTATCGATGCCTTTTCCCCCGCCGCTTATCTGGATGATCAGGCGGTGGCTGACAAATTTGCCGCGCTCCGTTCCCAAGGTGACATCTTCTGGGTTGATCAATCGCCCTACCGTCCCTTTTGGGCCGTGCTTCGCCATGAAGATATCATGTCGGTGGAACGCAACACCAAAATCTGGCTCAATGCGCCGCGCCTGGTCATTATGCCAAGCGCTGCTGAGGATGAGACCATCGCGCAATTTGGCGTGCGCACCGGCCCTGTTCGCACCTTGTTGGACATGGATGGCAAGGATCACCGCAATCACCGCAACCTGACGCAGAGCTGGTTCAACTCCAAATTTCTGGAAAAGCTCAGGGACCGCATGGCTGATCTCGCGGTCGAATATGTCGACAAGCTGGCCGTGCTCGCAGCACAGGGCCCGTTCGACTTTGTGGAAGAAATTGCGGTTCCCTATCCGCTCATCATGATCACCTCGATCCTTGGCCTGCCTGATAGCGATGCAGGGCTGGTTCTGCGGCTTACGCAGTCGCTATTTGGCGCGCAGGACCCGGACCGGCAGCGCAAAGACGGGGATTATGGCCTAGAAGCCGCCATGGAGTTTTTCGGCTATCTCAACACCATCGTGCAGGAACGGCGCAAAGAGCCGCGCGACGATCTGATGTCCGTTATCGCAAATGCGACCATCGATGGAGAGCCGGTCAGCGATATGGACACCCTGTCTTACGGCATGTTGCTGGCGGCAGCCGGACATGACACGACAAGTTCCAGCGTCGGCATTGGTATGATGCAGCTTGCCCGTAATCCTGCTGAACTTGCGAAGCTGAAAGCCAATCCAGACATCACGCCCTTGGCCGCGCAGGAGATGTTCCGCTGGGCAACGCCGGTTCGGCATTTCTGCCGCACTGCAGCTGTTGATACAGAGCTTGCTGGACAGAAGATCGCAGCGGGCGAGTCCGTCGCGCTCATGTATCTCTCCGCCAATCGCGATGAACGTGCCTTTGAAACGCCGGGCGCTTTCCGAGTCGATCGTGCTCCCAACCGCCATCTGGGCTTTGGTTATGGCGCGCACCATTGTCTTGGGCGTATTCTTGCCGAAATGGAGATCGAAGCCCTGTTCCGGGAAATTGCAAAGCGCGTGAAATCCGTCGAGCTTGCAGGAACACCAGAATGGGTGAAGACCAACTTTACGGGCGGTTTGAAACACCTGCCTGTTCGCGTGGAGATGGAGATTTGACCAGTTTAGAAGCCCGTATCGATAGGCTGGAATCGCTCGACGCGATCCGCCAATTGCCTGCCAAATATGCACTCGCGCTCGACATGCGGGATATGGATGCGATGGTTTCGCTCTTCCCCGCGGATGTTCGTGTCGGCAAGGACGCCAGCGGCCGCGCGGCCTTGCGCGCTTATATGGACCGCACTTTGCGCTCTCCCTTCACGGGCACCTCGCACCATATTGGCGGTCATGTCATTGAGTTTGACGATGCAGACCACGCTCACGGTGTTGTTTATTCCAAGAATGAGCATGAAACGCCTGTTGCAGGCGGGGCAGATGAATGGGTCATCATGCAGATGATGTATGTGGATGACTATGTGCGGCAGGACGGTCGCTGGCACTTTGCCCGCCGCCTGCCGCTCTATTGGTATGCGACCGACCTTAACAAGCCACCCATCGGCCCCAACAAGATGCGCTGGCCCGGAACGGACTGGGCGGAAGGCAATTTCCACAAGCTGTTCCCGAGCTATACGGACTATTGGGCGCGTGAGGGTGACCATGACGGCCCGGTGGCGGACCCTGCTCCGTTGGAGGGTTTCCTAAATGCCATGCGCCGGGGCGCCGCTGCCCCTAAAGTGAAAGTTCGCGCGGACTGATGCGCAAAAAATGGATCGCCCTTCTTGGTGTTGCAGCCTTTGGGATAATGACCGCCGGCCTATGGTCAAACGCCAATCGCGAATTGACCCAGCAGAGACCAATTGAAGGCGCGTCTCACGGAAAGATAAGCTGGGCGCCAGACTTTACGCCAACACCCGTTGCAGGCAGCCTGAATGACAACCCCTATCTTGCTGCCGGCAGCAATGGCACGATGCATGGCGACGGAGGGCAATCCGATACGCATCCAGCAGCCGGGCCTTTTGGCGGCAATCTTGAGGTGCGCAGCCGCCGCGCGGGCAACGGGCTTCCCCGCCAATGCTCCACCTTTGTTTATCGCTCCGATGGCAAACCGGTGGTGATGTGCGGCGGACTGAGCGGATTTCGCATGGTCCTTCTCGACCCGGCAACATTGGACGCCCTGACCTATTATGATTTGCCGATCAGACCAAGTTCGTTTGAAGCCTTTGTGAAGCGTGACATGGGCATCATGATGGGCGACAGTTCCGGCGGGGCTTATATGTTCCTCGACAACAAAGACCGTCTGGTCTTTGCGAACAGCGAATGGGTTGTTCAGCGACTGGAAGCGACGCAGAAGTCTGGAAAATGGGCGTTCAAGGTCAATCGGGAATGGGACCTTAAGCCATATGTGCCGACCAATTGCTTCAACTGGAATAACTGGTTCCCAAAAGGGGAGTGCGACAAGATAACCACGGTAGTGCCCGACCATAAAGGGCGCTATTGGTGGACCACGCGCAATGGTCGGCTTGGCACGCTCGACCCAAACACGGGCAAAGTTTCCGTCATTAAGCTGAAGAATGAAGAAATCCAAAACGCCCTCGCCATGGACAGTCGCGCTGTTTACGTGCTGTCAGATCATGCGCAATATGCTTTCGTTGCTGATGCCAATGGCCGTCCAATGCAATTGTGGCGCTCCGCCTATGATCGGGGGACGGCACGCAAGATCGGATCGATCAACCAAGGCAGTGGCACGACCCCTACCCTGTTGGGCAGTCAATGGATCACCTTTGCCGACAACGCGGATGGACGCATCAACATCGTCGTCTTGAAACGTGGAGATGGCAGCCGCGTCTGCACAATTCCCGTCTTTTCTGAAATGGCAAGTGCGACAGATAACAGCATGATTGGCTGGGGCAGGTCCATTATCCTGGAAAACAATGCCGGTTTCAAAAGCGCACATGAACAGGCCGATTGGAACGAAATAGCTGGTGGGGTCGTCCGCGTCGACGTCCGGGCCGATGAGAGCGGATGCGACACGATCTGGACCTCACCCCTAAAGGTGCCCTCCGTGGTGCCCAAGTTATCGGCGGCGAGCGGGATTGCCTATTTTTACAGCTTTGATCTTGTGACAGGTGCTGATGGCAACTCAACGCAGCAATGGTCCATCGTCGGCCTAGATTTCAAAACAGGCAAGCAGGTCATCAAAATCCCAACCGGCGTTGGCAAGCGGTTCGATAACAATTGGGCATCTATGTCCATCGCCCCGAACGGAGACTTTTACGCCGGGATGTTGGGCGGATTGGTGCAGGTTCGCCCCGCTCAGAAATAATAACTCGCCCCGTTCGCCACCAGCACAGAGCCATTGACGAAGCTGGCGTCATCGCTGGCAAGGTAGGCGACGGCGGCGGCAATTTCGCTGGGGTTCGCCATGCGACCCAGCGGAATGCTCGCCTCCATCGACTTGATCCATTCATCGGGGATGCCCGCCATAACGGGCGTATTGGTCGGCCCAGGTGCGACCGCATTGACGCGGATTTTGCGGGGCGATAGTTCGCGCGCTAGCTGCCGCGTCAGTCCGATGATCGCCGCCTTGGACGTCACATAATGCGGGGAACCTTCGCCCGATTGCGCGCTGGTTGAACTAATGTTGATAATGGCCCCAGCATTGCCATCTTCAGCCAATACGCGGGCAAATTCACGGGACACATAAAACGGCCCATTGATGTTGACGGCCATCACCGCGGCCCAGCCGTCATCTTCCATGTGGATGAGTTGATCGACAATCACGTCGGACTGGCCCGTTGCAGCGAGTTCCGCATTCCTTTTAGCCATAGCACCGTAAAATTGTTCGGACCCATCCTTCGCCGCCTGCCCGATTCCAGCATTGTTGACGGCAATATCCAACCGGCCAAATGCAGCCCGCGCGGCACGGACTGCCGCTGCGACCGAGGCCGAGTCAGCAACATTGCACTGAAGTGCAAGTGCCGCACCGCTGGCCTTAGCCTCCTCAAGGTTCATATCGAGGGCAGCGACCTTGGCACCATCAGCTGTCAATCGTTCCACAATTGCGCGACCAATGCCGCGCCCCGCGCCAGTCACAATGGCAGCTTTGCCGTCAAAACGTCCCATTAGTCATTTGCTCCTGTCATGTGGCGCGCAGCGATATATCCAAAGGTCATTGCCGGACCGATGGTGACGCCTGCCCCCGGATAGCTCTCCCCCATCGCCGATGCCGCATTGTTCCCCACAGCATAGAGCCCGGAGATCGGCTTGCCCTTGGCATCCAACACGCGGGCCTTGTCGTCGGTCAGCAAGCCGCCATTGGTGCCAATATCACCCGGATAGATCGGCATGGCGTAAAACGGCCCCTTGGCAAGGGGTGCAAGACACGGGTTCGGGCCGACGCGCGGGTCGCCATACATTTTGTCATAGGCCGCTTCGCCGCGATGAAAATCGGGGTCTTCGCCCTTTACGGCATATTCGTTGAAGCGGGCGATTGTGGCGGTCAGTGTATCTACCGGCACGCCCATATTGGCAGCGAGCTCTTCAACCGTCCGGCCCTTCTTCAGGATGCCACGCACTTCGCCGCGTTGCATCCAATCCGGCATCAGGGGATAAAGCGGGCCGACCGGATAATTGTGCCGGTACTTATGGTCAAAGATGAACCAAGTCGGGTTCGCATCCCCATGTTCCGCCGCACGACGGGCCATTTGCTGGCCAACAATATGGTAGGATGCAGCCTCGTTCAGATAGCGCTCCCCCTTTTGGTTGACCATCATGCACCCCGGCAGGGCCCGCTCAATGGTGCATAGCCGCCCGCGATCCTCGCCGGGAACGTAGAAGACAGGAGCGGCCCAGGCCGACTGCATGTTGAGTGTATCGGCGCCAATCGATGTTCCCGCGCGGATGCTGTCGCCAGTATTGCCGCCAGTTCCGCCCGAATAATTGGTATTGCGGTAAAGCGGCGCATTCTCATCGCGCATCATCTGGTTCTTGTCGAAACCACCCGCGGCCAGAACAATGCCTTTCTTCACGCGGACACGCAGGCTCTTGCCCTCATGGCGGACGACTGCGCCCGTGACCTTGCCCTTGTCGCTGATGAGGTCCACCAACGGGCTTTCCAGCCAGATGGGAACTTTCTTTTCATTGATTGCCAGACGCAGCCCGCCGAGCAAGGCATTGCCCAGCGTCAGGCGACGGTCCTTGCGCGACTTGAAACGGAACGGCCAATCAAACCAATAGCGTGCCAAGCTCTTCGTCAGATGCCACCACCAGCCGGGCGCGCGGAACAGCATGATATAGGTCTCATCAAAGTGCCAGTTCAGATACCCGAACAGGCTTGCCGCAGGGGACGCGAAGCGAAGTGTTTCCACATCCCTGCCGAGTTTCTTGCCATCAATTGGCAGGGGCATATGGGTGCGATACCCCGTCGGACTGCCGCCGGGATTTTCGGCGTGATAATCGGGATAGGGAAAAGCCTGATAGTCGATTTCGGTGTTGTTCGTGACCCAGCGAAGCATCGGCGCTGCATTTTCCACGAAGGCACGGATATTCGCGTCCGGCACATTTTCTTTGGACAATGCGCGGACATATTTGAACGCTTCGTCCACATTGTCTTCAAAGCCGGCAGCCCGCGCTTGATCGCTATTGGGGATCCAGATCCCCGCGCCCGAAGTGGCGGACGTGCCGCCCCATTGTGCTTCCTTTTCGATCACGAGAACATCGCCATGATTGTCCGCCGCGACGAGGGCAGAGAGCAGCCCACCTGCACCCGACCCCACGACGAGCGTGTCGACTTCTTTATCCCAATTCTGTGTCATCTCTCATCACCTGTTAGGTAAAATTGTGGCGGCTGGCGCGATGTGATGCGATCATTGCGCGTCGCAAATCCATCGTCCAGCGCTTCGGGTTGTGGTATGATCCAATAATCGCCGCGCGCCACCGCATCGAGCACCAAAGGCGCAAATTCATCGGGGGTCAGCCCGTTATCTTCAAGCAGACCAACCATTACGTCGTGAAAGCCTTTAGAGGCGGCACTTGGCGTTTCGCGGAAAATATCTGACTTCACCGGCCCCGGCGCGAGCAGCGACACTTGAACCTTGCTATTCAGCATGGCCAATTCACCCGCGAGCGATTCCGTAAGTGCAACGGCGGCAAATTTGGTCGCTGAATAGGGCGCCATCAGCGGTGCGGGCAGAAACCCGCCGACCGACGCTGTGTTAATGATCCGCGCCGGTCGGTCTGCCGCGAGCAAGCGCGGCACAAAGGCGCGCAGGCCGTTGACGATGCCGCCGATATTCACATCCAGCGACGTCTGCCAGGTCTTGGCGCTCATCTCCCAACTGAACCCAGTCGATAGGACGCCTGCATTGTTAAACAGCAGATCGACTTGCCCGTGTGCGGCATATGCGGCGTCTGCCAAGGCCTCTAGCGCGGCTGGGTCCGTCACATCGGTCGGCACGGCGAGTGCGGCATCCCCGATCGCTTGGGCAACCACTTTAAGCTGCGCCGCATCCCGGTCTGCGAGCACGACCTGCATGCCCCGGCGCGCGGCTTCCCGCGCAAGGCCCGCACCAATCCCGCTGGCGGCACCCGTGATGACAGCAACGCTCATGTGCGGAACTGGGCAACCACATCTGCGACAGCATTGGCAACGTCATGCTGCCGATAGCCAAGCAGCGAAACTTCTGCTGGATCAGGATTCACGCGAACCCAATTGCCACGGCCTTGCGGGATCGCAATATCGGGAAGCAGCGGATTTTCCGCATCCCGTTCTTCCACAGTGACACCGGCGCCAACGGCATCAAAGAACAGCTGGAAATACTGGCTGAAGGTCAAATTCTCATCCCCAACCAGATAAGCCTTGCCGCTTTCCCCTCGCTCCAGCGCGCCCTCAATGGCCTCGGAGAGCGACAGGAACGACATGAAGTTGGTGCCACCTGCCGGGCCGAAATGCGGGATAGGAATCTTACCCTGCGCCCATTGGACATAAGGATCAAAGATCATGCTCGGCAGACCGGGCACGCTGCCGACCATGAAGGGGGCATTGACGCTGATGACATCAAATCCCGGTGCTGCCTGTGCTCGCGCGCCATCGCACGCTGCCTTGCGAGACCGGATATAGCCATTGCCTTCCAGAAGCTCTGGCGCGGCCTGATGATAATAGCTGCCAAGTTGAATGGCGCGCTTCACGCCCGCTTCCCGGCAGGCCGCGAAGAATGCTGGCACGGCTTCATGATTCGCCTTGATCAGGAATTCTGCGAAGTCTGCGCCCTGCGGCACGTGTCGCGGGTCATTGCCAGCGGCAAACACCACCCAGTCAAACCCTGCTAGTTTTTCCGGCGTGTAATCGCCTGCAACATAATCGCCTTGGACGAACGGCATGGCGGCCATGGGTGTTGCTGGATTGGCGGGGTGACGCCCGCCGACTGAGACATCATGGCCCTTAGAGGCCAAATGAATGGCGCAATGACCGCCAAGTGCACCTGTACCGCCGACGACGAGTATCTTCATAACATGTTACCTTCTTCTGCGGCTCCGACGTCTTTCACCGTCACGGCGCGAACCTCTTCCCATTCAACAATCAGTTTGCGGTGCGTAAAACGCCATTGGCCCTCTTCCCGCCGCCAGCGGTCGAGATAACGGATCGTCCAGACGAGCACGCTGTCCGTATCGTTGAGCAAATGGTCTGCAGTGCAATAGGTTTCCCCTGTTGCCTCATCGCCTGTCACTGTCGCCACCTGATTATGGACCCGGTGGACCGTTGCCCGGAACATCTGGCCCAGCGCATCAATAGACCCAAGATTGGCCGCCCGGCCTTCTATGGTGAAGCCGGGGCCTTCGATCACACAATCGTCGGCCAACACCGCTTCCCAAAGCGCCTTATCTCGACGGTCGGCCCCCTGTGCATAGAGTTCCGCCGTGCGCCGCAGCGTCGCTAGGTCTAAGAGGTCCGATGCGGTCATAATCAGCGACCCGGTATCTTCAGGCCATTGCCTGTCACCATCGGGACAATGGTCCATTCCCCCGTCGGTGTCCGTGTCCAGCCAGCTGCGGCGAGTGCCCCACCGTCAACATGGATGGCAGTGCCCGTCACCCAAGCGGCCAGCGGACTGGCGAGGTAGAGCGCAGCCCCGGCGCAATCATCGGGCGTGCCAAAGCGACCGAGCGGTATCCATTTGTCCATGTTCGCGCGGTTCTCGGGTGGAATCATAACGTCAAGCGCCACCTGCGGCGTATCGGTTGTTTCAGGCGCAATATCATTTACGCGGATGCCCTCGGGCGCAAGTTCCAGCGCGAGGCTTTTGGTAAAGCCGGCAATACCCGCTTTCGCCGCGGCATAGACGCTGCAATAGGGAATGCCGCGATACGCCTCAATCGAGGTTACGTTGATGACGCAGGAGCCCGGAGCGGCAGCGCGCAGCATGGGTAGCATTGTGCTCGTCATGCGCAGCAACTGCCCAATATTCACGTCTAGGATCTCGTCAATCTGATCGCCGTCGAGCAGATCGAACGGCAAGGCATGGACGAAGTGGCCGACATTATTGACGAGCACATCCAGTTTGCCTGACACAGCCTTCACGGTTTCAACAAGCAAGGCAGGCGTTGCGCGGTCCAGAACATCGCAGACGACGACCTGCGCCGCAGGATGCGCCGCCCGCACCGCAGCGGCCCGATCCGCATCAATTTCCGCGATGATGAGCGTTGCACCCGCCTGCGCAAAGGCATCGGCAATGCCGCGCCCAATGCCAACCCCGCCCCCCGTAACGAGAACCGTTTTCCCGCTATAGTTCAATGGGTTTGATGAGAATGTCATGACGGAATATAAAGTTGTGCTGATTTGCCGCCGTCCACCGGCAGGGCCACGCCGGTGATATAACTTGCTGCGTCGGACAACATAAACACGATTGCTTCGGCCAGCTCCTCTGGCTTTCCGCCCCGGCCCATGGGGATTGCGCCTGCCGTTTTGGCGGCCAATTCTGGGGCCTTGATCGCAAAATCTGCGGTGGCCGCCGTGTTGACTTGCCCCGGAACGATGGCGTTCACGCGGATGCCCTGCAAGGCCCCTTCCATGGCTGCGACCGCTGTAAACTGGATGAGCGCGGCCTTTGATGCCGAGTAGCTGGCATAATTGGCCATGGCACGGATCCCCGTCGTCGACGAAATGTTGACGATGGAGCCTTTGCCTTGTTTCGCCATGACAGCCATCGCCGCCTTGGTACCGATGAACACGGCTTCGGTGTTCACGGCAAAATCCTTGCGCCAATGATCGAGTGTCAGCTTGCTGATCGGTGCGTAATGAACCGACATGGCGTTGTTGACCAGCATATCGAGCCGCCCATGGCGGCCCGCGACATCGCTGATCAGCGCTTCAAAGGCTGGAAAGTCGGTGACGTCGAGTTGAACGGCTTCAACCGTGCCGCCCTCCGCTTCAATCTGCGCGCGCGCAATATCGAGCTGCTCCTGACGGCGTCCGCAAATTACGACATTTGCCCCACGGCGGACAAGCAGTGCTGCCGTTGCCAAGCCAATTCCGTCGCTGCCGCCCGTCACAATCGCAACTTGGCCCGTCAAATCCTGAGTCATTCAAGCACCTCTCACTCCACATTTCACGCATTTGATGTTTTACCTAGCCTTGTGTCAACATGATGCGTAAATTCTGTGAAACAAAATTACGAAAATGAGGATTCGAGAGGCATGGTTGATCTGACAGGCAAAGTTGCCCTGATTACAGGGGCCGGACAAGGCGTAGGCCAGGGTATCGCGCTCGCCATGGCGGCCGCCGGCGCGAAGGCAGCCGTCACCGGCCGAACCCTAGAAAAACTCGATAAAACTGTCGCCATGATCACGGAACACGGAGGCACGGCGATCGCCCTGCCCTGCAATGTGAAATCAGCGGACGATCTGGCCCGCATCGTTGCAGACACCTTCGCGCATCTGGGTGGCATTGATATTCTGGTCAACAATGCGCAAGAAGTGCCGAACGGAAAACTCCTTGATGTCAGCGATGAGGCTTTTTTGGCCGGTTTTGAATCCGGCCCCCTCGCTTCCTTCCGACTGATGAAGCTGGTCCACCCGCACATGGTGGCGCGCGGCGGTGGAACGATCTTCAACCTCGCCTCCTCAGCGGGCATCCGCTGGGATATGAGCGGCTATGGCGCTTATGGCGCGGTCAAACAGGCCACACGCGTGCTGACGCGTGCAGGCGCTGCTGAATGGGGCCGCGCGGGCATCCGTGTCCTCACCATCGCCCCGCATGCCGAATCACCAGGCCTGAAATGGTGGATTGAAAACAACCCGGACGAGGCCAAGGCTTTTTTCAAGACCATCCCCCTCGGTCGCATCGGCAAGCTGGAAGAAGATATCGGCCGCGCAGTCGTGACGCTATGTGGTCCGGACATGGGCTATCTGACGGGCACGACCATTCCGCTCGATGGTGGACAAGCCAACTTCGACTGAGGCGAATTTCGAGGGAGGACCAGCCGCTCATGGAAAAAGTCATCTGCGCACTCTGGAAGCCAGAGGCCGAGGCCCGCGAAAATTTCAACGCCCGGATCTTGGCCGACCTACCTGACCAGCTTGCCGCCGCCAGAGCGTCGGGCGTCCGCATCAATGTGGAGGACGACCTCACCGATACAGGCGCGGCGCTCCGCCAGACACGCGGTGCCCCGCAGCATCAGGCGACCATCCAATTCTGGATGCCATCGGCCAACACGATTTTTCGCGGTAATGTTGATGCAACTCTGTCCGCCGCAGGGGCGCGTTTTGCCGCCTGGCTGGTGCTGGAATCGACCATCCTGCCCAATCAGGATCACCCGCCCAAGAAGGCGACACGCAACTGGGGCTGGGCGCAGATGGCGTTTTTGATCCGCCCGGAGCGACTGACATTCGATGAATGGCTCGCCGTCTGGCAGGATCATCACACGCGCGTCGCCATCGAGACCCAGTCCAACTTTGAATATGTCCAGAATATCGTTATCCGCGCGCTGACGCCGGATGCGCCACCTTATGCTGCCATCGTGGAAGAATGCTTCCCAGAAAGCGCGCTCAGCGATCCATTCGTCTTTTTCGATGCAGTGGGTGATCCGGACAAGTTCAATGCAAATCTCGCAACGATGATGGACAGTTGTGACCGCTTTATCGATCGCGGAACCATCGACGTCATCCCCACCAGCCAGTATAATTTCTAACAGGATCCGCGACCATGAAAACAGTCCGCATCGGCGGTGGCAGCGCCTTCTTCATCGATAGCGCCATGGCCGTGCCACAGTTGCTGAAGGCCGGGGTGGACTACATCATCCTCGACTATTTAGCCGAAGGCGCGATGGGGTTGCTCGGCAGGATGCGGCTGGCCGATCCGAATGCCGGCTATCCATCTGATTTTATGGATGTCCACATCGGGCCCTTCCTAAGCCAGATTGCGTCCTCCGGCACGCGGATTGCGGCCAATGCGGGCGGCGTTAATCCGCTCGCGCTCGCGGAAAAGCTGCGTGCGCGCATATCAGAGCTTGGTCTCAACATCCCTGTTTCGGTGATCCATGGGGACGACCTGATGGGTCAGCTGGACGACCTTGCCGACACGCGCGACATGTTCACAAATGCGCCCTTTCCGCAAACTGGCGTTACCAGCTGCAACGCCTATCTCGGCGCCTTCCCGATTGCGTCCGCTTTCGCCAAAGGCGCGCAAATCGTTATCACGGGCCGTGTCGTCGATTCTGCTTTGGCCCTTGGCGCGTTGATCCATGAATTTGGCTGGAAGGCCGACGAGTTTGACAAGCTGTCTGCCGGGACTTTGGTCGGGCATCTGGTTGAATGTGGGCCGCAGGTTACCGGCGGCACCTTCACCGATTGGCGCGATGTCGATGGCTGGGCGACCATAGGCGCGCCAATTGCCGAATGTCATGCCGATGGCAGCTGCATCATCACCAAACCAGAGGGCACAGGTGGGCTCGTTTCGGTCGGCACAGTTGCCGAACAGATGCTCTATGAGGTCAGCGACCCACAGGCCTATTTTGTGCCGGACGTTGCGTGCGATTTCTCCGCCGTCAGAATTGAACAGGCGGGCGAGAACCGCGTTCACGTATCCGGTGCGCTCGGCAATCCACCCCCTGAAATGTTAAAAGCCTGCGTCACATGGGATGATGGCTGGCGCGCAGTGGCCTATCAGCCTGTCATTGGCCCGGCCGCACGCGAACGCGCGACCAAGCAGGCTGCGGCACTGTTTGAACGCGGCTCGCTGATGCTGCGCGGCCGCAACATGGCGGACTGGCGGCGAACGGAGGCGGTGCTGATCGGCAGCGAAGAGGAAGTCATCGCCAAACTCGTCGTGGAACATGACGAGATGCTGGCCGTGCAGATGTTTCTGCGCGAACAATTTGCCGCCATTTCAGCCATGTCACCGGGCACCAGCGTCGCCTTCGGCCCATCGGTTGGCCCGATGATGAACTTGATTTCGCTCACCGTGGATCGCGCGAGGACCAAACCCTATGTCGATGACGCACCCTGCGCAGACACGATCAACGCCGTCTTTTCGCCTGGCATGATCGCACGCCCCCCTGCCCCCTCGGCAAAAGCGGTGGGTAGCTCCGCCTTGCTAGAGCAGCTCGCTTTTGCCCGCAGCGGAGAGAAAGGTGAAACAATCAATGTCGGCATAATCGCCCGCAAGCCGAAAAATCTTGGCGCCCTGCGCGCCGCAATGACGCAGGCAGCCTTACGAGACTGGCTGCCCGATCTCGGCGATTTTCGGGTGACGATTTACGATGTGCCCGGCTGTCACGCCTTCAACATCGTGATGGAGGGGGCACTGCCCGGGGGGCTGAATGCGAGCCAGCGGCTGGACCCTGCGGCCAAGAGCATTGCCCAGCGACTGATGCGATTTCCGGTGAGCTTATAACGTCTTGCGCAGGCCCATCCAGAAGTCACCTTCCTTCTGGGTTTCAAGGTCAACAGCCCCGCGAATGCCCAATTTGGACCGCGCCTCTTCCAGTGGCGTGTGCCAGACGTCTTCCATCTTCGCCATCCAAAACGGGTCGGACTCCCGTCCGATGCGGATGCCCTGCTGGATGCAATCGAGCGCCGTTTCCCAGATCTGAGGATAATGGAGCATGGTGCGGATGACGTAGCGCATCGTCCCAAAGATGGAGAGAACGGACATTTCGCCCGCCAGTTCCTTATTCTGGATATGCGTGTGGATCGTCGCGAGGCGGAACCAATAGGGGATAAGTTCCCCCATATAGTTAAAGCCGCCGCCTGTTAGAATATGCTCATAATCATGCGTCTGACCAGACCGCAGCGAGTAGAACTGCCACTGCGTCTTCGGCTTATAGTCCGGCACGATCTGGATATCGTAATTCCCCTCCGTCGCGGTCTTATAGTAAATGCCGCCCACCGTGCCGGGCGCGCAATCCTTCAGGTCTTCGACCTTATAGTTAGAGACATGCCATTCGTTGAGCCAGGCATCAAAGCGCGGGTTAACCTTGCGCTCCTCCGTCATCATATGTTCGATATGATCGAAATCGCGCAGCTCATCGATAAAGGTCAGCAACTGGTGCATCTCGGCCGCCGCCGGAAAGTCCGGGCCATTTTTTTTCAGCGCGATGAAAGCGATCCATTCCCGAAGTTTCGGATGGTTGAGATATTTGGAGGAAGAGACCAGAACACTTGAGTCTGTGCCGAGTAAGTTTACCCCGCGAGCGAGATAGGGAATGTCGTCCATAATGCGTCTCTCTCCTGATTTTGCGTAAAATATACCCCTTTTCAATTCGCAAATCTAGGGTAATTGATTGGATCAGAGGCAATGTGCGTCGAATCGGAGAGGGTTAACATGGCAGACAGTAAAATAGCTCTCGTCACAGGCGCAAGCCGTGGCGCTGGTGCAGGCGTGGCGCGCGGATTGGGCGAGCTTGGCTACACCGTTTATGTCACGGGCCGGTCGGTTGAATCGAGCGCAGCCAAAGGCTGGGATGGATCTCCCCTGCCCGGCACAATCGGCGAAACGGCCGCCCTCATCACCGAACGCGGCGGCAAGGGCATCGCTGTTGCTTGTGATCATGCCGATGATGCGCAAGTCGCCAAGGTGTTTGAACAAATTTCCGATGAACAGGGTCGCCTCGATATCCTCGTCAACAATGCCGCTTATATGCACCCGCAGTTGATTGAGAAAAAACCCTTTTGGGAGAAGGAATTGGCCGCGCAGTATATTCTCGATGTTGGGCTGCGCTCGTCCTACGTCTCCAGCTGGCATGCTGCACGCATGATGGTGCCGCAAGGCTCAGGCCTTATCGCCTTCACCTCCTCCTTCGGGGCGACCTGCTATATGCATGGACCAGCTTATGGCGCGCAAAAAGCAGGCATTGATAAGCTCGCGCATGATATGGAACATGATCTGCGTGGCACGGGCGTGGCCGCAGTGTCGATCTGGCTTGGCCCGCAAATCACCGAACGCGCGTTGATCGCCAAGGAAGTAAACCCAGAGCAATATGAAGGCTTCATGTCGGTGGCTGAGAACCCAGAATTTACTGGCCATATTCTCGATGCTATCTCCAAAGCCCCGAACCGCGATGAGCTGTCCGGCGAAACGCTGATTGGTGCGGAAATTGCAAAGACGCTGGGTATCACCGATCGCGGACAGGAACGCCCGTCTTATCGGGATATGCTGGGCAGCCCACGCACGAAGAACGCAGCCGCAGTGTACTAATTCCCATGGCCAAGCAATTTCATCTCGCCGACCTGTTTGAAACCGTTGCCGCTACGGTGCCGGACCGTATTGCCATCCGCGCGGCTAGCGCCACGCTGGCCTATGCCGAGCTGAACGATCGGGCCGATCGTCTGGCGGCAGGTCTTGCCGCCCAGGGCGTCAAACGCGGCGATACGGTTGGGCTATATCTGATGAACAGCCCTGCGTTTCTGGAAGGCTTTATCGCCGCTGCAAAGCTTGGCGCTGTGCCGTATAACGTCAACTACCGCTACCGCGCGGATGAGTTGCGTTACTTATTTGCCAATGCGCAAAGTGCCGCCATCCTTCACGGAGCTGAATTTTCAGACGTGGTGCGCGAGGTGCGCGGCGATGTTCCCACGTTGAAGGTTAGCGTGGCCGTGGACGATGGATCGGGCGCCGACATCTCCGGCTCCTTGGCTTATGAGGACCTTTTGAGAACGGAGCCCGCTGGTCCTTATGAACGGAATGAGGAGGACATCCTCCTTACCTACACAGGTGGCACCACGGGAATGCCGAAGGGCGTTATGTGGCCGCACCGCGCGTTTCTGTTCGCGTGTGCTGGGGGCGCGGGCTATTTCAATCCGGCAGGCCCCGTTGCCGTTCCGGAAGACATCGCAGACCGCGCCGTCAATGGATATCCGTTGAAGATGATGCCGCTGGCACCGCTGATGCACGCGGCTGCCGTTTGGGCGACATGGTCCGCATTACTCAATGGCCTGACGATCATTCTGGATGAGAGCAAGAGCTTCAACCCGGAACATATTTTCGACATGGCTGAGCGGGAAGGTGCAAACCTGCTTCAATTCGTCGGCGATGCCATGGCAATCCCGCTGAGGGATGCCCTTAAGGCAAACCCCGGCCGTTGGAATTTGCAAAGCGTGGTCAATTTGGGATCGGGCGGTGCTGTCTTCTCACAACATGTGAAGGATGACCTGAAGGCACTTGTTCCTTCAGCATCGATTACCGACGGCATGGGGACGTCAGAAACCGGCATATCCGGCATGGCGGAGCCAAGCGCGGAAGGCGTGATGCGCCTCCCCGCAACGGACGCGCAACAGGTTATCGTAGACGACCGCTTTGCCCAAGTTGGCGAAACAGGCTTTATTGCGCGCACCGGCCATACGCCCGTCGGCTATTTCGGCGATCCGGTGAAGACGGCGGAAACCTTCAAGACAATTGACGGCAAGCTCTGGGCAGTTAGCGGCGATTCTGGCCGACTGGACGCCGATGACAAAATCACCATGTTCGGGCGAGGATCGACCTGCATCAACACCGGCGGCGAGAAGGTTTTCCCGGAGGAAGTGGAAGAGGCGCTCCGCGCCCATCCCGCCATCTTCGACGCCGTCGTGGCGGGGCAGAAGGATGATCGTTGGGGCGAACGCGTGATTGGCATCGCTTCTTTGCGCGCGGGACAGAACACGCCCGATGAGGGGGCTCTGAAAGCCTTTCTAACCGAACGCCTGGCGGGGTATAAGGTGCCCAAGGCCTTTGTCTGGGTGGATGCGGTGAAGCGCTCCCCCGCAGGCAAGCAGGATTATCGCTGGGCAAAGGAAGTGGCCGGAAAGGCATGAGCATTGTCGATCCCGTTTTTGCGCAAGTCACGGCTCCCGGCTCCCCCTTTGAAATTGGGGAGCGCGACGGCGTGCGGCAATTTGTCAGCGCACCGGCAGACCTGAACGCCCTCGTAGATGCCGCGCGCCGCCATGGGGACAAAACCTTCATCGTCGAAGATGAGAGACGGCTGACCTTTGAGCAGGCCTTCCAGTGGCGGGATCGGCTGGTGCCGATGCTCGGCATTCAGCGCGGCGACCGCGTTGCCATCTGCATGCGCAACCGCATCGAATGGATCATCGCCTATATGGCCGTGATCAAGGGCGGCGGCGTCCCGGCGTTGCTCAACTCTCGCGGATCACCATCCGAGCTGGTCGCGATGATTGACGAAGTCACACCGACGCTGGTGCTGGCCGACAGCGATCGGGTGAAGCTCATCCGTGATGGTGGGTATGCGGGCCGGATGTTCGATCTGACGAACCCTGCTGAAGAAGCGGAGCTCGCAAAAACAGCCTCCGAAGGACACGCAGTTGACGCGAGCCCAACGCATCCCGACGATCCGGCTTCCATCCTCTTCACTTCCGGCACGACTGGGCGCGTTAAGGGCGCAGTGCTCTCCCACCGAAACCTGACGACAGGACTGCTATCGATGCAGCTTTCGGGTGTGATGGTGTTGCACCATATGGCAGCAAAATATGGCATGGCTCCCGAAGCCATGGTGGCCGCAGCGCCGCCACAGGCCGTGCTTCTGGTTTATCCGCTGTTCCACATTTCCGGCCTCGGCTCGGCATTCCTCTCCCCGCTGTTTTCAGGCACGAAGATTGTCATCATGCGCCGCTGGGATGCCCAGGAGGCCATTCGCCTGATCAAGGACGAAGGCATTACCATGTTCACCGGCGTCCCCACCATGTTGTGGGACGTGCTGCACAAAGCGAAACTCTCTGAGGCGGACCTGTCGGGCCTGCGCAACGTTGCCAGCGGCGGGCAAGCGCTTCCCGTCAACCTGTTAGAGGAAATTCGCGCCGTCTGCCCGCAGGCAGCCATGGGCACTGGCTATGGCATGACAGAATGTTCGGGCGCGATCGCCCAAGCGGTGGGCGACGACTTCACGCGTCAGCCATCTTCTGCCGGCCGCGTCTTACCGCTCGTCGATGTCCGCATCGAAGCGCCGGACGGCAGTATTCTGCCGCACGGTGCAACCGGCGAAATCATTGTGCGCGGCGCGCAGATCATGCAGGGTTATTGGAACCGACCAGAAGACACCGCCGCCGTCCTGTCCGACGATGGCTGGCTGAAGACTGGCGACGTCGGCTATGTGGACGATGAAGGTTATGTCTTCATCGTCGATCGCAAGAAAGATATGGTCATTTCCGGCGGCGAAAACATCTATTGCGCTGAAGTAGAGCGCGCGATGGGCGAAATTTCTGGCGTCACCGAATGTGCGGCCTTCGGCATCGCCGACGAGCGATTAGGAGAATTGCTTGTCGCGGTGGTTGTCGCAGACGACCTGACGGAAGAGACAATTTTCCGCGAGGTGGGCGAAAAGCTCGCCCGCTATAAGGCTCCGGGCCGCGTTGCTTTTTCACCCGAACCCCTGCCCCGCAATGCGGTTGGCAAGATCGATAAAATAAAGCTCAAGGCCTTGTGGCCCACCCTGATCGGAGACTGACACCATGGCCTACCCCACCGACATTAAAATCATCGACTGTATGCTCGGCATTCCGGAAGCAGAGGATCGGTCGGACTGGTTCACCAGCTTTCGTCCCCTCATCAAGGATGCGCAAACGCTGGAGCAATTCTCCATGCCCGCGCAGTACATGTTCAAGGACGTGCCCCAGACCGGCCATGCCGATGACTATGTGAAATGGACTGTCGAGCAGATGGACCGGTTCAACATCGACAAGGCATTGATCGGCTGGAACGACAATGACACGTCTCGCCGCGCGAAAGAGTTGTACGGCGACCGTTTCTTCTTCGATGTTCCATGTGATCCGAATAAAGGCGTCGACGAAGTTCGCCGTATCAAGAAACTGCACAAAGAAGTCGGCATTTCGGCGATCAGCGTGTTCCCGTCGGGCACGCTCCCGCAGGTGGCGATCAACCACAAATATATGTTCCCGCTTTATACCTGTGCCGCAGAACTTGGCATTCCGATCCTGCTGAACGTTGGCATCCCCGGCCCGCGCATCCCGATGGAAACGCAAAAGGTGGAGCATCTCGACGAAGTCTGCTGGTTCTTCCCTGATCTCAAAATCGTTATGCGCCATGGCGCTGAGCCTTGGGAGGCGCTGGCGGTTAAGCTGATGCTGAAATGGCCGAACCTCTATTATTCGACGAGCGCCTTTGCCCCTAAGCATTACCCCAAGGCAATCATCGACTATGCAAACACCCGCGGGGCCGAAAAGATTATCTATGCCGGTTATTTCCCCATGGGATTGAGCCTTGATCGCATCTTCAGCGACATGCAGAATGTGCCCTTCAAGGACGAAGTCTGGCCGAAGTTCCTGCGGGAAAACGCAGTCAAAGTTTTCGGTCTGTGATGTGAGGGGAGCCGGGAAGTCTGCTCCCATTTCAACAGTGTCGGACAGTGAGACAACCCCGCTGTCCGGTTCACCTTCCAAGCGAAGGCCCAAGACGGAGACACATCATGTCTGATGCAGAAATTGGCACCGCAAGCGACGCCCGTACAGCGCCCGTTGCGGTTTGGCAGATCCTCGAAAAACTGCGCGGTCAGGACCTGATCGATTGGCGCTTGGCCGAAACCAAGGGGCGCGCCTCCATCGCGGAGCGCAAGCTCGACATCGGCTTTCCGTTCGGCTGGTACCCCGTCCTCCTATCCAAAGATCTGGCTGTCGGCGAAGTGAAACCGCTGCGCTATTTCTCTACCGATCTTGCCATTTGGCGCGGCGAGGACGGGCAAGTCCGGATGGTTGATGCTTATTGCAAACATCTTGGCGCGCATATGGGCCATGGCGGCAAGGTACATGGCAATCTGCTGGAATGCCCTTTCCACGCCTGGCGCTATGACGGCGAAGAAGGCGTCGTCAAAGATATCCCCTATGCCAAGGCCATCCCGCCCCAGGTGAAGCGCACATGCACGCGCACCTGGCATGTCGTGGAAGCCAATCGCTGGGTCTGGATGTGGTATCACCCGCAAGATGTCGCGCCGCTGTTTGACGTCGTGCATCTGCCGGAGGCGACCGACCCCGACTGGACCGACTATGACGTCCACGAATGGAATGTCTGGGGATCCATCCAGAACATGGCGGAAAATGGTGTGGATGTCGCGCACTTCAAGTATATCCATGGCACAGCCAACGTCCCGCTCGGCGATCTGCGCTGGGGCGATTGGGGACGCGGTGCAGATGTAAAGGCAAAGATGGGGACGCCCTGGGGCGAAGTCGACGGCTGCATCAGCTACGACACCATGGGCCCGGGGCAGAGCTGGACGCGCTTTACCGGCATTTCTGAAACGCTGCTCGTCGCCTGCATCATTCCGGTAGAGCTGGACCATGTCCATGCCCGCTTCTGCTTCACCCAGCCCAAGGCACAGGCCGAAGGTGAGCGAGCAGGTGTCGCCAAGGCAATTATTCGCGACATCTGCAAGCAGTTTGATCAAGATAAAGTCGTTTGGGACCGGCAGATGTATCGGGCCAACCCCATCATCTGTGATGGGGACGGGCCCATTCCGCAATTCCGCAAATATTATGCGCGCTATTACGTATCGTCAGATACAACACCCAACGGCGATACGATGAACTCGGCCCGCGCGGCTGAATAGGGGATACAGGCCGGTCTGAGTTTGACCAGTCTTTAGAGGAGAGAGAGAATGAAGCGCCTGACCATCCTGCTTGCGCTCAGCACGACAGTCGCCCACGCCGCGCCCGCCGAACGGGCGATCGTTTGGAGTGGCGGGCCGATCATCACCATGGCCGGTGACGTTGCTGAAACGGCGGAAGCCCTAGCCGTGCGCGACGGCCGTATCGTTGCGGTTGGCCCTCTTGCGACGGTGCGCAAGGCTGCGGGCAAGAAAGCGGACATGATCGATCTCAAAGGCCGGACCCTGCTGCCCGGCTTCATCGATGCGCACGGCCATGTGAGTTCGGTGGGGCAGGCGACCTCGCTCGCCGCTTTGGCACCGCCGCCTGTCGGCAAGGTCGACTCTATTGCCGCCCTTCAGGACGCCCTGCGCCGCTACGCGCCACCGCCGGGCATGCCCTTCATCTTCGGCATCGGCTATGATGACAGCCAATTGGCCGAACGTCGTCACCCAACGCGGGCGGATTTGGACGCAGTCTTTGCCGACAAGCCTATCGTCATTGTCCATGCCAGCGGCCACTTCGCGGTCATGAACTCAGCAATGTTGAAGCTCGCCGGGATCACAGCAGACAGCCCCAACCCGCCCGGCGGTGTGATCCGGCGGGAGGCCGATGGCAAAACGCCCAATGGCGTTCTGGAAGAGACGGCTTTTTTTAACGCTGTCGGTCGGCTGATGCCTGCTAATCTTGACGGCGGCGTCGCGGCTTTGGTCGCGGGCGAGAAGATTTACGCCGCAAATGGCATAACAACCGCGCAAGACGGACGCGTCATGCCAGAGGCCTGGCCCGCCTTAGCCGAAGCGGCAAAGCGCGGTGCCCTGCTGATCGACACAGTTGCGCTCGTTTCATTTGAGCGGGAGTGGCCCGCCGATGTTCGCGCGCAAATCGGCAAGCCATATGTCGGCCGCATGCGGATTGGCGGCATCAAATTGACCATCGACGGCAGCCCGCAAGGCCGCACGGCTTGGCTGCATGATCCGGTTCCCGTCCCGCCCGAAGGCAAGGATGCAAGCTATCACGGTTATCCAGCGATTGACCTCACGCTTTTCAACACCAAGCTCGCGGAAGCCGGGACGAACAATTGGCAGGTCTTTGTCCACGTCAACGGCGACGAAGCGATGCAGGCTCTGATCAACGGCGTCAGGACGAACGGCCTGCCCGGCAAGCGGACCGTTGCGATCCATAGCCAGGTCGTTCGGCGTGAACAGCTGGAAGACATGAAAAAGCTCGACATCCAGCCGAGCTTTTTTGCGAACCACACTTGGTATTGGGGGGACTGGCATCGCGATGTTGCCCTTGGGCCAAAGCGGGCAGACTTTATCTCGCCACAGGCAACGGCTTGGGAGCTTGGGCTGCGCCCAACGGCGCACAATGATTCCCCCGTTGTCCCGCCCGATATGATGCGGCTTATTTGGTCTTCCGTGAACAGGCGGACGCAATCCGGTGACATCCTTGGGCCCCTTGAGCGCATCCCAGTCTATCGCGCGCTTCAACAGGTGACGATCAACGCCGCATGGCAGATCCATGAGGAGGCCGATAAGGGCAGCCTTGCGGCGGGCAAGCGTGCCGACCTGGTTGTGTTGGATGCTAATCCGCTGACGATTGCGCCCGATCAACTCAATACAATCCGTGTTGTCGCCACAATTAAGGATGGCCGGACGATCCACGGCACAATCAACTAGGGGGGAATATGTTGGACAGCTTAGCTCCATTTGCAGGGACCTTGGGCCTGATCGGCTTTGCAGGTCTGGCAGGACTGCGCACGCCTGTCGACAAAGCCCGCAGTGGGGCAGGTATTCGGCTCCTCGGCCTATTGGGCCTTGTCGGACTGTCCGGCATCTGGATCCCGGGTGCGGGAGCTATCGGTGCCGCAGGTGCATTAGGATTGTGGAACCACCAAAACCGCAAATTTGCCGTTTGGGGCAAACTTGGATGGCTCTGGCTGGCAGGTGTACCGTTTCTGCTGATAGCCCTGATTTAGCCGTTGGGCAGACGCTTTATCGTGCGGAAACCGACATGGTTGGTGCCGAGTGTATCGTCCTGCATCTGGCGTGATTGCGGGCGATATCGGGCGCAGAAATTGCGGGCGCAAAGGTAGGACCCCCCCTTAATGGCATGCGCGCCAGCCTGTGTGGGCGCATCCGGACGATGACTCATTGTCCAGCCGCTGCGCGTCCATTCCCAGACATTGCCCGTCATGTCGTAAAGCCCTGATATATCCGCCGGGAAGCGGCCGACCGGGGCACGACCAAGATAGCCATCAGCCTTGCTGTTGCTGGTTGGGAATGTGCCGTCCCAATTGTTTCCGGCAGGCTTTCCACCGATGATCGGACGATCTCGACCGGGCATGTGACGCCCCTGCCCGGCTGCCCACTCCCACTCGGCCTCTGTTGGCAAGTCTCGGCCCTTCCACTTGGCATAGGCCAATGCGTCGGCATAAGCGATCTGGACGACGGGCTCATCCTCTTTGCCTTCGATGGAACTGCCCGGCCCTTCCGGATACCGCCAACTGGCTCCCGGCATGAAGGTCCAGCCGGGTGCGCGGCCCGGTTCTGGCATGAGGAACACCGCGCCCCCCGGCTGCTGCTGCGCCTCTGGCACGCGCGGGTCATTGGCGAAGCCCTTTTCAGCGACAGTGACATACCCAGTTGCCTTCACGAAGGCGGCGAAGGCGGCATTGGTGACCTCTGTCGCATCCATCATGAAGCTGCCGACCGTCACCGCCCGGCCGCGCGCTTCCTCGGGATAGCTCCTATCATTGCCCGGCGTGAACGTGCCGCCCGTAATCAGAGTTTCGTCGGGCCGGGTTTCGGAACAGCACGCCAAGAGCAGCAGCGAGACAAGCAAAGCTCGGCGCATCAGCGAAAGCGGATCTTCGCCTTTGGCGGGTATTTGGCCATCGTTGCCCCGTGCACCGCGATGAGCGGGCCGAGTGCATAGGACGGCGCCCAAGCCTTTTCGATCAACACCGATTTGCGTTCTTTTGGATCAAGATACAGGTTATACATCCAACTGTTGAGCGGCGTCATGACCTGCGCATTGTCGAGCCCGCCCATGTCTCGCACATTGCCTGAACCCACCTGAATTTCGGACGTCGCCATTTTGTAATAGCGCCAGCGGATGCCAGAAAAAAGGTCCACGTTCCAGAAGAAAACCGCTTCACGCGCCGACTCGCCATTGTCGGCAAGCAGGAATGCGCTTTGGTCTATCCCGTCAATATAACGATCTGCCGGAACCACCTTCCCCGCATCAACACCGGCGACAGCAAGGCTGGTATTGAACATATCGGTCATATCAAACAGGCCGTCTGATACCCGCCCCGGCTTAATCATGCCCGGCCACCAAAAGATGCCCGGCACACGAACGCCGCCCTCCAACGTCGTGCCCTTGGCCCCACGGAAGGGTGTCGTACCACTTTCCGGGTAGCTATCTTCCTCAGGCCCATTGTCTGACGTGAAGAAGACAATCGTGTTGTCGGCAATCTTCAGATCTTCGAGCAGCTTGGTCAGGCGGCCGACAATATCGTCAACTTCCATGACGCTGTCGCGGTACACGTCCTTTGTAGCGGACCGGCCGACGAACGCTTTGGACGGTTGGTTGAAATAGTGGACCTTGGTAAAATTATGGCTCAGGTAAAAGGGCTTGCCAGACTTGACCGAGCGACGAATGAAGTCCTCCGAGAAAGTCGCAAACTTCTGATCAAGAGTGGCATCATTGCTCCAGTTGATCTGACCTAGTGACTTGCCGCCCCTTTCCTTGGTGGCGGACCAGAGGTCCCGACTGCCCGGCATAGCGCGGAGTTGCGCAAGCAATTCAGGATCGTTCGCGACATCGGTCGAGGACGGGTGCTCTTCTTGATAGGCATTGGCCACACCAAGGAAACCGGTGAACTCATCAAAGCCGACCTGCCAAGGGCGTGAGCCGTCTTTCTCACCCAGATGCCATTTGCCGGAGAGCGCGGTGCGATAGCCCGCATCCGACAGAATTTTCGCGGCCAGAAGCTCGCTGGAAACATCTGCGTTGTCGTTCAAGAGCTTTGGTGAGGTCAGCCCAGATCGGACAGGCAAACGCCCGGTATTGAGCGCCGCGCGCGTTGGTGTGCAGCTGGGCTGTGCATAAGTGGAGGTGAGCTTCAATCCTTCACGCGCCAGCCGGTCGATGTGCGGTGTCGGGGCACCAAGTGCCTCCCCACCGCCATATGCACCAACATCACCATAGCCGAGATCATCGACGACGAAGATCAGAATGTTGGGTCGCTTGCCGGTGCGCTTGTAGATCGCATCAAGTTTGGCCTGAGCTGCGCGGGCCTGTTGAGGGTGTAGCAAAGCAGGTTCAAAATTGTCGCGCTGGCGTTCTGCCTTCAAAACGGGGGAGACGCGGGACATCGAACCAACCGTCAGCCCGGCTGGAACCGACATCTGCTGGGCTGACGCCGCAGCCCCTGCACACAGCAATGCCGCCATTAACGCGCGCTTCATAACATCTTCTTTCGCAGTTCTAGCTTTAATTTGCGCTCAAATTACTGAATGCGTATCGATGCGCAATAGGATTTACGCAAACAAGAAAAGCATAGGAGAAAATATGCGTTTCGGCATCGTGTTGGCGCTTTTGGCGTCCACCCCTGCATTGGCGGGCGGCTTCACGCCATCGCCTGACGATCTCCTTGTTCAAAAGGGCCGCGTGCTCATTGCGCAAGAGCACCCCGATGTCCTGCGCCATATGGCACGGCAGGACGGCTTTGGTGGGCCGAAATCGGCGCTCATCGCCCGCGCCATGCTCTCCACTGCGCCTGAGGTCGTGGCCGAAGCCCGCGCGAAGATGACCATAGAACCGCATGGAAAGGGGATGTGGCTGATCCGCTTTCCCTATGTGAACGTCGCGCTGATCGAAACGCGCGACAGCCTTGTTCTCTTCGATTCCGGTTATGCCTCTATCGGCGTCGTCCTGAAGGACGTTATCCCGACGCTCAGCAAAAAGCCGCTGAAGACAATCTTCCTGTCCCACACCCATGTTGACCACAGCTACGGCGCGCGCGAATTGGTGAAACTGCCATCCCGCCCGCGCGTCATAGCAAGCGAGCAAATGCTGAAGGCAATCGACGCAGATCTGCGACTGGGCGGTTCCATCGGCCGTTACAATAACCAACCGCTAACGCTGCAACCCTCGACGCCCGCCGATGTCGTTATGCCCGATGAGACGTTCGAAGGCCGCAAGACCTATAAGATCGGCGGCGAGACCTTCATCGCCACCCACGCGCCAGGCGAGACCGAGGACCAGATCTGGCTCTCCATCCCGGGCCGCAAGACAATTGTCACCGCGGACTATTATCAGGGGTTCCTTCCCAATGCCGGCAATGGCAAGCGCATGCAGCGCTATGTCGAGGAATGGACCGCTGCTTATCGGGATATGGCGGCACTTAAGCCAGAAATCATGCTGCCGATGCACGGCGCAGCATTGGAAGGCGCAGATACAATCGCTCCCACGCTCAACACTTATGCCGATGCCTTTGACCATATCCTGACACAAGTCTTGGCCCGTCTGAATGCAGGCGAGCGCAAGGATGTGATTGCGGCCAATATCGATTGGCCCGAACGCTTCGCCAAGAATCCCCTGCTCGAGGCCCAGTATAATCGCCCTGCCGATATTGCCCGCATGATTATGAAGCGCTGGACCGGCTGGTGGAACGATGTGCCGTCTCACTTTGCCGCTATGACCTTCGACGATGAAGCCCGCGAAGTCCTGCGGCTGGCAGGCGGTCTCGACGCCATTGAAAAGCGCGCTCGCGCGTTGCTCGCGACCAATCCGATGCTCGCCGCGCGCTTAGCCGACTGGGCTTATTTCGGCGCGCCGGACGATCCCAAGGCGCTGCAGCTCGTCATCGACGTCTACCTCGCACGCATCGCCGAACCCGATATGCCGGTGCAAGAAGGCCTCATCTATCTCGATATGGCTGCAAAAGCGCGTGCGAAGCTGGCAGAGTTGGAGGCGACACAGCCCTAATCCTCAAATGTCGGCGCCCAAGCCACGCCGTTAATGTGCCCGCCACCATCGGCATAGATGGTGTTGCCGGTCACATAGCAACAGTCATCGCTGGCGAGGAACAGGGCGACGCCTGCAATGTCCGCCTCCGGATCACCCAGCCGTCCCATTGGGTTGGCG
>CAMAQU010000002.1 GCA_945860425.1 Sphingomonas paucimobilis | reverse complement strand
TTCCTTGATCTTACCGGCGGCCCGCTGCCGTTCGGTGCTTGGAACAATACGCCTTACCTGTTGTGCAATGCGCAAAAGGCAAAATCGACAGCCATGTTTGCTGAGGGCACCTTCAAGGTGAATGACAAGCTCTCCCTGACGGCAGGCGGTCGTTACACTTGGGAACGCAAGACGTGGCGCGGTCGCCAGCAGGTCTTCATCCCGCAGCTTGGGGGCGGCTTTGACCCGAGCATCACTATATCGCGGCCGCTGGATGCCAGCGTTTACAACTATACCGCCGGCGTCGTCACTGTCCGCGCGAGCGACAATGAGCCGACGTACCGGTTCTCTGCTGCGTATAAGGCCAGCGATGATACGTTCCTGTATGCGACCTATTCGCACGGCTTCAAGGGCGGCGGGTTCAACGACCAGATCGGTGGCTTCGGTCCGTTCGGTGCTGACTTGGCGGCATTTGCCAATGCAGCAGCCGCAACGAATCCTGAAAAGGCAGACAGCTATGAGGCTGGCGTAAAGACGCAGTTCCTCGACAACCGCGCCCGCTTTAACCTGACCGGTTTCTGGGTGGATTATAGCGATCTGCAAAAGCAGATTGTTGTGCCCATCACTGTTAACGGCCAGCCCAATCAGGTCACCCGCTTCTTCAATGCAGCCAGTGCCCGGGTGAAGGGCATCGAGGCAGAGGCGACACTCATCCCAACCGACGGGCTGACCCTTCGCGGTGTTCTTGGCTATCAGGACGCCAAGTACCGTAAGTATGAAACGCCGATTCCGGCAGGTTATGATCTGTCGTCAGCACCGTTGGACCGTGCGCCTAAATGGCAATGGTCCGTCGACGGGACATATTCAACGCCGGTCAGTGACAAGCTGAAGGTGTCGATTAATGCGAATGTGAGCTATGTCGGCCGCAACCTGTTTACGCAGTCAATCGCGGATGCACGGGACAACACCTTCCTCCGCGCGCGGACGCTGCTGAATGCGTCGATCACACTTGCTGATTTGGACGATAAGTACACGCTGCGTCTCGTTGGCAAGAACCTGACTGATGAGCGTTATGAAACAGCGAGCCAGGTCGTTGGTGGTTTGTGGACGTTCACCCTCTACGGCCCGCCGCGCTATTTCGGCATTGAAGCCGGCGCGAAGTTCTAAAGAGAAGCAAGGATAAGGTTATGCGACGCAGTTGGATCGGACTAGTTTTAGCTGCGTCGCTTGCCTTTTCAGGGTGCGGCCAAAAATCGGCTGACAAGGTCGGCGGCGAACGAATGACTTCGACCGACGAAATGCAATCGCGAGATGGCCCGACCATTGATGTAGAGAAACATCCCGGGAAGGGCTTGTTTCTAGAAAATTGTGCGAGCTGCCATAATGGTGGTGTGCCAAAGGCGCCCCAGCAGGTCTGGCTTGAAATGATGGCCCCGGACGCTCTTCTCGCCGCCATGAATGGCGGGATAATGAGCCAGCAGGCCGCCAAACTTTCGTTACTGCAACGCCAGCAGATCGCAGAATATCTGACCCGTACATCACTGGCAGATTATAAGGCGCCTCCGCCGCCTGCTTCATGCGATGCTCAGCATGCGCGATTTGACAAAGGATCACCTCCGTCCCGGACGGGTTGGGGACATAACAACAATCGATATGTATCGACCCAACAAGCAGGTCTGACGAAGGAACAGGTCCCGCAGCTCAAGCTCAAATGGGCGTTCGCCTATCCGAAAGCGCAAAGAGCTCGGTCTCAGCCTTCCATCGGCTGGGGTGCGGTGTTTGTCGGAAGCCAAGACGGCACAGTTTATGCGCTCGATCTCGAAACAGGCTGCATGCGTTGGTCTTTCCGGGCCTCCGCCGAAGTGCGCACCGCTGTTGTCGCAGACCCTGCGACAGAGCGGCTTTATTTCGGGGATGTGCTGGCCCGCATGTATGCGCTTGACGCCATGACGGGGAAGCTCGTTTGGAAATCGAAAGTTGATGATCATTCCAATGCGACAATCACAGGCTCGCCAACGATTGGCGGGGGGCAGCTCTTTGTGCCTGTGTCCTCGCTGGAGGTTACAGCCGCTGCGGATCCAAACTATGCATGTTGTACGTTTAGGGGATCTGTTGTCGCACTTGACGCCAAGTCAGGTTCCTTAAACTGGCGGCATTATAGTGTCACCGCTCCTGGGGTTCAGCAGGGCAAGACGAAAGCTGGAACCAACATCATCGGGCCATCGGGCGCCCCCATTTGGAACAGCCCCACTTTTGATGCGGCAACAAACAGGGTCTATTTTGGATCGGGAGAGAATTACTCTTCCCCAGCAGATGGGAATAGCGACGCCGTGTTTGCCGTAAATGCAAAGACGGGCAAGCGGATTTGGGTCTCCCAGCTGACCAAAGGGGACGCTTGGAATGTCGGTTGCATGATCGGCAATGATAATTGCCCCAAGGAAAATGGACCTGATTTTGACGTGGCGGCTTCTGTGCTTGTTGTACCGCTTGGGGGCGGCAAGAAGATGATTGTTGCAGGACAGAAATCGGCCGATGTTTTCGGGCTTGATCCGGACACTGGGAAGCCTGTCTGGAAAACGACCCTTGGGCATGGGGGTACACAAGGCGGCGTCCATTTCGGGATGGCAGCTCAAGGTCGCCTTGTTTATGTTCCGATCAATGACATGGAAGATACGCGCGACGGTCGTGTGTATGATGCTAAGCTGCGCGGGGCAGGGCTGCACGCCATCGATGCCGCAAACGGCCGGGTCTTCTGGAAATCAAAGGCCGATAATGTTTGCGGCAAAAAGGCCAATTGTGATCCCGGCATTTCCTCGGCGGTGACGGCCGTGTCCGAATTTGCTTTTGCAGGCCATCTTGATGGACGGTTCAGGGCCTATGATGTGCGCACTGGCAAGCCCATCTGGACGGTGGACACAACGCTGCCGGTCAAGACCGTCTCAGGCGTAACAGCGAGAGGCGGGGGCATGAGTGGCCCGGGCGCTGCCGTGGCCAATGGCCATGTTGTCGTAAACTCGGGCTATGGTCTTTATAACCATATGCCCGGTAACCTGTTGATGGTCTTCACACCCAACGGAAAATGAAGCTCTTCCCCTCGAGGAGGGGGAGAGCTTTAAGTCAGGACCTTTCGATCCAGTCGACCAGAACCGGGTCAACGCGCAGGTCGACTGGCACGCGGTCAGGCCCAATCCGGCGATCAGCTTCCTCGTGCCAATGATAGATGCGCCGCTCCTGATAATTGAGGGCCATGCCGGTAAAGCCGGGACCTTCAACCGACTCCTGTATCTTCCCTGCATATCTTAAATCTTCAAACAGGATCCGCTCAAAATTCTTGATGCGGGTTTCCCATAGCGGGCTTAGATCTTTGACGGGTAGTGTAGGTCCGAACCAATGGCATTCGATCCGCATCGAACTGGCCGTTTGCGGCCAGAACACAAGCATGGGAATGCCGGTTGCCGTTGGCGGCATCACGATATTGGGAAAGAGATGGTAGCTCACGTTGTTGAGGCGCGGAATTTCGGTCACGCCCGACATTTCCGGCATCCCCCGCGTGCCGGGATCGACCCAATCGGGTCGGCGATTGGGCGTGATCATCCGTGAATGGCCATTTGGCCATAGGGTGGCTGTCATTCCGCGATGGTCGAGGAACCGGTCCGCCGTCTCTTCGTGGATCGATTTCAGATGATAGACTTCCAAGAATACATCCAGCAGCACTTTGACGTTACAGGGGACGTCATAGCTGGCCGAATGCACGAGCATCAGATTGTCGAGGTCAAATTGCCGAAGCTCGTCTGCCACAGACCCAAGGCTTTCGATCAGCGTCGGTGCCTCAGCGTCCTCATTGATGAAAATCCAGCTGCCAAGCGTTTCACAGCGCACGGGCAAGAGCGACCGACAAGCAAAGTCGAGATCAACGAAATCGCGCTTATCGCGCACGGATTTCAACTGGCCATCAAGCGCATAGCTCCAGCCATGATAGCTGCAGACAAAGCCCCGACCCTGCCCGGCGTCTTGCGTGACAAGTGGTCCGCCGCGATGGCGGCAGGTGTTGTAATAGGCGCGAAACTCGCCTTGCAGATCACGCACGACCAGAATGGGTGTGCCGCTATTGCGCATCAGGAACCAGCTGCCTGGTTCGGCGGCTTGGCTGGCGTGGCCAGCATAAAGCCAGCTGCGCTTCCACACCCCTTGTTTTTCCAGCTCTAGAAACTGCGGATCGACATAGCGGGCGGCAGGGATGTCTGGCAGTCGCGGGAAACCGGTCGGGGGCTTGGTGCGCGCAGCTTCGAATGCCATGCTGTCCTTTATCCGTTGCGTGGTGTTTGCGTCCATAGCCCATGGCCTTTTTGAAAGGGGTGGCACCCGTATAGAGCGCTCTGCCTCATCAACAATCATGTTTGCATTTTCAAGGTGCTTCGGGCATGTTTTCGGGGCAACGGAGATGGGTTTGCCGCAAGGATTTTCGTGGTTTTCCAACCCAGCGCCGCTGCATCACTCAAGGACGCTGAAACTGTGAAAATTGCTGTCGCGCCGCTTGCCGATATTCCTGAAAATGGCACCTCCACTTTTGATCTGAATGGCAAGTCCGTGCTTGTCGCTCGCACCCCGGCCGGCGTATTCGCCATTGAAAACAGGTGCAGCCATGCCTTGCAGGCGCTTGAAGGTGGAAAGCTCAAAGGGTTCCATATCTTCTGTCCGGCGCACGGTGTCCGTTTCGACATGCGGGATGGTTCTGCGATGGGGACATTGACGAAATCACCAATCAATGTCTGGCAAACTGAAGTCCTCGACGGTGTCATCCATATCGACATGGACGTCGCGTGAAGCGGCTGCTTCACATCACCGCCAGCCCACGGCAGGAGCGGTCGCGTTCTGCTATGGCCGCCGATCGCCTGCTGGTGCGCCTGATGCAGCGCTATCCGACATTAGAGGTGGAACAGCTGGATGTGTTCGCGGCAGATCTTCCCGCTTTTGGTCATGAAGCCGTTGAAGGCCGCTATCATCTGCTGGCGGGCAACGCAGTTGATCCGTCGCAGGCAGCCACCTGGCAAGAGCTGAAGAGATGGACCGATCATTTCCTGTCATTTGACGGCTATTTGATTGCAACGCCCATGTGGAATTTCGGCATCCCCTATCGGCTGAAACACTATATCGATGTCTTGACGCATCCGGGCTTGACGTTCCGCAATGATGCCCAAGGCAATGTGGAAGGCCTGGCGCAGGGCCGCCGGGCGATCATCATCGCCGCCAGCGCCATGCCTTTTGGCAGCCTGCCCGACATTGACGGGCTGGATTTTCAGCTTGCCTATCTGAAGGCCTGGCTGGGCTTTATCGGCGTGACGCAGATTGACGCCGTGCGCGTCGCGGGCACCTTCGGGCCAGAGGATGTTGTGGCGGCGGCCATGGCGCAGGCGTTTGCCGATGCCGACCACCTTGCAGACAAAATCTGATCGCGCGTTTCGCTTAGCCCGCGACCGACCGGAATTTCGGCATGGTGATTTCGGCCGACCAAGCTTCAAACACCACTTCAACGGCCATGCCGCAGGTGACGCTCTGGGCGTCGCAGCCAACCACGTTGCTCATCATGCGCGGCCCTTCCTCAAGGGTGATGAGGGCGATGACATAGGGGGCATCGGCGGCATAGGCGTCTGAGACGGCACGGGTGACAATTGTATAGGTTTCCACTTTGCCGCGCCCGCTGGCTTCGCGCCATTCAAGGTCTTCGGACATGCAGGTCGCGCAGAGTAGGCGCGGATAAAATTGATATGTGCCGCAGCCCGAGCAGTGCTGGAGCAGGAGCTTGTGCTCCTTGCAGCCCTGCCAGAAGGGAGCCGATTCCGGGGTTGGCCGAGGCAGGAATTTGTCTGCGTGGACGTCCATCAGTTGCGCTCCCTGCCGAGGATCACGGTGGTATGGCTTGACATGATGCCACCTTGGCCATGCACCAGCGCGACTTCAGCGCCCTCCACCTGACGCGCACCGGCAGCCCCACGAAGCTGGGTCACGGTTTCGGTGAGCGCAAACATCGACCCCGGATTGCCCGGATGGCAATGGGACAAAAGCCCGCCATGGGTGTTGACCGGCAGGATGCCGCCCAACTCGATATTGCCATTCTCCACAAACGCACCACCTTCGCCCTTTTCGCAAAAGCCAAGGTCTTCAAGTTCCACCAGCACTGTTGGCGTGAAGCAATCATAGAGTTGAGCCAAGTCCATGTCGCTTGGTCCAAGCCCAGCCATGGCATAGGCCCGGCGGCCCGATTCCACTGCGAAGGACGTGGTTAGGCTTTGGGCCTGGCTGATATGTTCATGGCCATGGCCTTCGCCGACGCCCAGAAGATATACAGGGGCGTGCGGAAAATCCGCGGCTCTTTCTGCCGAGGTCAGGATGATCGCAGAGCCCCCATCCGAGACCAGCGAGCAATCGAGCAGGTGCAAGGGGTCCGCGATCATCCGGGAATTAATCACATCGTCGATCGTGATCGGGGTGCGCATTTCCGCCGTCGGGTTGAGGCAGGCATGTTTGCGACAGGCGACGGCAATGGCGGCGAACTGTTCAGCGGTCGTGCCATATTTTTCCATATGGGCACGGGCGATGAGCGCATAAAAGGCTGGGACTGTCGGGCCAAAGGGAATTTCGAACTGCGAATGGCCGGCCGACGACTGCATTTTCATCGCCTGATCGCGCGTTAGGCCCGTGCGTAAACTGTCTGCCATTGTAATCAGAACGGTCGTGCACATGCCGCTCGCAATCGCAGCGGCTGCATGATGCAGGATGGAAAATGTGGTGCTGCCGCCTGCATTCACGCTCATGCAATAGCGCGGGAAGATCTGGAGATATTCCGCCATCGCCTCGGCGTGATACATATAGGGCTCGGCCATGGAATTGCAGGTGATCAGCCCGTCAATCTGGTCCTTGGTGATTTGCGCATCTGACATGGCACGGCGTGCGGCATCAATGCACAAGCCCGTCGGGCTGAACTGGGGTAGCTTTCCCACCGGGGTATCCGCGGCCCCAACAATGGCGACTTTCCCGCGCAAGCTGTCCAAGATCAATTCCAATCAGGCCTTGTCAAAGGTAACGGTGGCGGTGCCTGGGGCGATCACCTCGCCCGCCTCATTCTTGATGAAGATTTCAAGGTCAGCAGTGCCCTTGTCCTTATCGACCGAGATCACACGGCCGCCTGAGGTGACCGTCTCGCCGATAAAGGCGGCTTTGCGGTTCGAATAGACAAGGTGCGTCATCCGGCCCGCATCATCCAGCCATTCGATCACGCATTGCGTCAGCCAGTCGCCAAGCATCGGCCCCGACATCACAATGCCCGGATAGCCTTCCACGTCTGCCGCATAGGGCATGTCGAAATGGATGCGATGGGCATTCCATAGCGCGGCACTATACATGAAATTCTGGACGTTATCCGGGCAATAATCCCGGCCCGGCAAGGTGTCGCCCGGTTTCAGGTTCGTTAGTTTCGACATAGTCATTATCGCAAGAGCCGTGTTGTTTTTTCAGTGAGGACAAGGTCGCCCGCTTCCGTTTCCACGCGCATTACAACTTCATAGAAAATGATCGGCCCCTGCGAGCCAGATTTTTCGTAAATATTGGTCAGGGTGCGGGTGGCCACCAAAACGTCGCCTGCGCGGATCGGTCGGAAATATTCGATGTCTAGGCCGCCTGCCATCGCCTTTTCGAGCGGGAATTTGGGCAGCAGGCGATCAATTGAAACGCCGTCGGGGCTCAACTGGTCAAGCTCTACAATGTCCCAGAACAGCGGGAGATGGAATAATGGCGGCGCGACATCGCCATCTAAATATTCTTTCTTCTTCCAGCCTGTCGCAATTGCATATTTCCGGATTTCACGGCGCGAGACAATTTCCGTCCGGGGCGCTGACGATCGGCCAATATGGGAAAGCAATTCTTCAGACAAAAGTTCAGTTGTGCTTGCCGAATGTTTTTTGTCTGCACCAGACGTGTTCAACTGATTTTGATCTTTGGTCATTTGCGATTGCTTTTCAAAACTTCTCAGACAGGCAGCACTAAGCCTTCCTATCTGAGATTCATGATTAAATCCAGACCAGATAGCGGCCCTTGAGCGGCCAAATTCATGGGGTTAACGGTCCCCAGATGCCGCTATTTTAGGACCCAAAACCGCTTGTCAAAGCACCCTGCGTTAACCCGTTCCGGGCTGGATGAGCCATGTCAGGTCCACCATGGACATGGCGGCCCAGACGGAGACCCCTTGAAGTATTGATCAAGCAAATAGCCGCCCGTTCAAGCGCGGGCGCCAACTCACCGTCCCTTTACGGACACCTCACCAATCATCGGCTGATACTCGCTGAAATTCGGCTTTGCTGCTGTGGCACCAATGGTGGCTCCCGCGTCAGTCGTCAGCGTATGGCCCGTTGTATAGCCTGATTCATCGCTTCCCAGCCAAAGCGCCGCATTAGCCACATCTTCGGCAAGACCGGGCCGCCCGCGCAAGGGAGAGACTTCGGCAAGGATGCGCTTGGCTTCCTCAATATTGCCGCCATCTCCGGTCAGGACATTCGCCACCATAGGGGTCGCCATGCTTGCTGCGGCAATCGCATTGACGCGAATGCCAAAATGGCAGACCTCGGCTGCGACATTCTTGGTCATCCCGACAACCGCGTGCTTACCTGCTGCATAGGCGTGGGGCCCAAGGCCGCCCATCAAGCCTGCGGTGCTGGCCATGCTGATGATACTGCCACGCTGCGCGGGCTTCATCACGCGGGTCGCGTGCTTCATGCCAAAGAACACACCATTGATAAGGACGGCAAGTGACTTGTTCCATTCATCAGCCGGGGTCGTATCGATTGGTCCTACCGCGCCGACAATGCCTGCATTGTTGAACATGATATCCAGCTGACCAAATCGGCTGACCGCCAAATCGACAAGTGCTGCTACATCGTCTTCTCGCGTCACGTCGCAAAGGGCAAAGGCTGCCTGATCGCCAAATTGCGCGGCAAAGGATTCGCCTGGGCCGCGTTGGATATCGCCGATCACGACCTTGCAGCCTTCAGCAATAAATCGACTGACCGTTGCCGCGCCAATGCCCATTGCGCCGCCAGTGATGACCGCCACTTTATTTTCCAGACGCATGTTTCAATGTCCTTGTCTTTATTGCCGGTGCAGAGCCGGGTCTGACCAGACCCGGCTCTGCATCCTTTCTCAGGCCCCTAGCTTTTCAAATTCCAGCTCTGGGAAGCCTTCTTCGGCTGATTTATCAAGCGTATCATAATAGTTATTCGCGCCGCCAAAATAGATGAGAACGCGCGGTGGCTTATCCTGCCGGTTGGCCCCCATCATCCAGGAATTGACCTTATGGCCCTCGGCCATGAGTGTCTGGGCATGGATTTCGGCGGTATGCGCGGTCCAGGCCTCTTCGGCTTCGCGGCGAGGCTTGAAGATGTCATAACCTTCACGCTCCATCTTCTCGATGCAGTGGGTGATCCAGATGACATTCTGCTCGATTGAGGTGGGCAGGTTGGCGAACGGAGCCTGTGGGCCTGTGACGACAAACATATTCGGGAAATCCGACACGCAAACGCCCATGATGCAATCCGAAGACTTGCGCCACTTCTCGCTGAGCGTTTGGCCGCTCACGCCCTTGATCGGGAAGGCTTCTAGCGCGCCTGTATAGGCGCTGAACCCCGTGGCGAGCACGATGATGTCAAACTCATAATGGTTGCGCGTCGTGCGTACGCCTGTTTCCGTAACTTCGACAAGCGGTTCGGCATCCTTGATATCCACCAAATGGACATGGTCTTCGTTGAAGGCTTCCAGATAGCCATGATCAAGCGGCGGACGCTTTGCAAAAAGCGGATAATTTTCAAAGCTTGGCGCCAGAAGGTCAGCAATTTTTGGGTCTTTCACCCGTTCCTTCATCTTGGCGATGATGAACTCAGAAGCCATGCGATTGGCTTCAGGAGCGGCGAGCAGATCGTCGAAGGTTTCGAATACCCAGCGGAAGCTGCCCGTCCAATTCTCTTCAAAGATGCGCTGACGCTCTTCGGGGGGCGTGTCTAGCGCATTGCGGCCAACCGGACTGTCAAAGGCCATGCCGAACACATGGTTTCGGCATTTTGCGACGATTGCGTCGTAATTATCCTTAATCTCTTTTTCCCATTCCGGCGTCATCTGCTTTTGCATGGCCGGCAGAATATAATTCGGCGTTCGCTGGAAAACCGTTACGCTGGCCGCGGTCTTCGCAACTTCGGGAACCATCTGAACTGTCGTTGCGCCAGCGCCGATGATGCCAACCCGCTTTCCGGCATATTCCAGACCTTCTTTGGGCCAACGTGAAGAATGGAAAAGCGGACCTTTAAACTGGTCCATCCCCTTGATGTTCGGGATCATGGGTTCAGAAATCATCCCCATGCCGCTCACGAAATACTTGCAGGTAAAGCGGTCGCCCGAGCCTGTGGTCACCCGCCAAATTCCGTCATCAACCTGATATTCGGCGTCGACAATTTCCGTGTTCAGCTGGATGTAAGGCCACATATCGCACTTGTCGGCAACGAAGCGCATGTAATCTTGCGTTTCCTGGCGGCCGGGATAGCGCTTGGTCCAGGACCATTCCTGCAGCAGCTCCTTGGAAAAGGTGAGGCAGTAATAATAGCTTTCGCTGTCCGTTGCCGCGCCGGGATAGCGGTTCCATGCCCAAGTGCCGCCGACATCAGACGCGCGGTCAAAAATCCGAACCGATAGGCCCGCATTGCGCAGATAATGGATCAAAGCCAGTCCTGCGAACCCTGCGCCGATCCCAATTACGTCAAAATCGACCTTCTTGCCGTTCTTGCTCATTTCTTATCCTCTCTTAATTTTTGGGACGCCACCGGTTAATAAAGCTTGTCCATATTCTCTCTGGAATAGGGTTGTAGTTCCGCGACGCGACCTTCCTGAACCTTCTGGAGCCAGTGCGGATCGTTAAGAACAACGCGGCCGATGGCGGCCAAATCAAAATCACCCCTGTCGAAGCGGCGCGTCAACTCATCTAGTGATTGGAGCGCCGGGGCTGATTCACCTTCGACAAAATCAGCCATCAGATCGCGGTTCAGGCCGACCGAGCCGACCGTGATCGTGGGCTTGCCCGTCACCTTCTTGGTCCAACCAGCGAGGTTATAATCCCCATCGGCAAAGGCGGGCTCCCAGAAACGGCGTTCGGAGCAGTGGAAAATGTCGACCCCGGCAAGGGTCAGCGGTGTCAGCCAACGCTCAAGATCCTGAGGGTTCTCCGCGATTTTGGCTTCGTACATATAGGTCTTCCACTGTGAGATGCGGAAGATGATCGTCAAGTCAGGACCGACGGCCTGTCGAATTGCCGCCACTGTCTCTGCGGCAAAACGGACGCGATCTGCGATATCTGAGCCTCCATATTTGTCGGCGCGCTTATTGGTCACATCCCAGAAGAACTGGTCGAACAAATAGCCATGAGCTCCATGAAGCTCGATCGCATTGCACCCAATGCGCTGCGCATCGCGTGCCGCCCGGACGAAGGATGCGATCACGCCGTCAATATCGGCTTGGGTCATCTCCCGCCCGCCTGCGATGTCAGGCCCGACCAGACCCGACGGACTTTCCAGCGGTGGATGCGGGGAGTCCGGGTAGTTAAAGTCTTCGCATCCGCCGACATGCCACAGCTGTGGAATGAACGCGCCGCCTGCTTTTTGGCAGTCTTCGCGAACGCGCGCCCACATGGCCAACGCCTCATCTCCGTAGAAATGAGGGACGGTATCTGCCGCAACTGAACCAGGGCGATCAATCGCCACGGCTTCGGATATGACGCTGCCCAGACCGCCCTCAATGCGTCGGCGATAATAGTCCACCGAGGCTTGGGTTAGCAGCCCACCTGGCGCGAAATAGCGCGACATTGGCGCCATCATCAATCGATTTGGTACTTTGAATGACTTGCATTCAAAAGGCTTCATCAAACTGTCTAACGCGCCCATAATGCTCCCCGAAATCTATCGCTTGTCGTTAAGTCCAACCTGCATCTGATTCGCCCTAAACGTCTTGGGCAAATTCAAGCAGCGTTTTAATGTAGCCGGGCCCATCCTCGATAAAGGGGGCATGGCCACATCCTTCGAAACGGGCAAGTTTTCCGTGTTGCGCGCATGCGGCTGCCTGCTCTCCAATTTGGGGCGGCACCACACCGTCTTCACTGCCGATGATAGATAGCACCGGAATATCAAGACCGGCTAAGATCGAGCGTTGATCCAGATCCGCCAAGGCGAGCATTGCCTTTATCGCTTGGGGCCCTGCATCCATGAATATTGACCACATCCAGTCAATGGCCGGCTGACCAACATCTTTCGCGCATACGCCGGCTGAAAGGCCTTTGAAGAAACCGGCCCGGTCCGCAAGAATGGCGTCTTGCATGCCGAGCACATCCTCGCGCACGCCGCCATAGGGAAAATCTGCTGCTTGCACATAGCGCGGCGACGCCGCGCATGTCAGGATAAGGCCTGCCGCATCCTTACCAAGTCGATGCGCGGCTTCCACAGCAACCGCCCCGCCCAGTGACCATCCGTTGACGATGGCAGGTCGCAGCTTTCGTGCTCGGGCGATATCGACAATATCTCCTGCAAGGGCGCCAATGCTCATGTCATCAAAATCGCGGTCCGATTGGCCGCAAGCGCGATGATCAACCGCAAGGACTTCATGGCCCGCGCGCAGCAACTGTTCGATCACATCCACCCAAACGCGGCTCGACATGCCCCAGCCATGGCTCAGGACAAATGGCGTTTTTGGTCCGGCATAATGTTCAAAATAAATCCGCCGGCCGTCTGTCAGCTGATGGTAAGCCATAAAACCTCCTAAGATCCTATTTCGGTGCCGAGAGAGTGATGCCGACAAGGGGACTGAAATGGTGCATCGTCACTTTCCGGTGCACGATCTTCCAAATGCCATCTCGGCGTTCAAAGCGATCATTATAAGTGGCCGCCACGGTCTGGGCCTGTTGATCGCTCATCGTGCCGATACAATCGACGTCGCAGACCCCCGTTGCGAGATCTGCGCCATCGAAGGTTACCCGCAGATTTGTGGTGTAATGGCTTGACTGGAGCCAGGCAGGCCAGAGGATATCGGTGACAGCCCTCGCGATTTCTTTGGCGCCAATAAAATCGCCAAAAGGCGGGCCAATGTCCCAGATGGCGTCCGGCCACCAGATTGCCATGAACTGATCAAGGTCTCGCTTGTCAAATCCGTGGCAATAGTCGCTCACAAGGTCGCGAAATTGGAAACGACTTTCGAGCTGATCGATTCGAGCTTCGAGCGCCTGTGTCATGCCGCCTTCTCCTCACCCAAAAATGCGGCGAATTTTATTGCGGCGGCGGCGCGCCGGTCTGGCGTGAAATAAGTAGGGAAGACGCCCGGCGAAGGTGCAACATGGCGCAACACATCCTTGGCAACCGAGACCTTATGGACCTCGGTCGGGCCGTCGACGATCCCCATTTCGGGCACATATTGCCACATATCCATCAACGGGGTTTCGTTCGACATGCCAAGCGAGCCGTGGAGATGGAGTGCCCGATAGATCACATCCTTCAGCACATCTGGCATGGCAGCTTTGATCGCGGAAATCTCGCGTCGAACCGGTCGGGTATAGGCCTTATCTCGATCGAGCAGCCAAGCGGTGTAGAGCACGTGCAGTCGGAACTGGGTGATCTGAGTGTGGCTGTCGGCAATTTTTTCCTGCACCATTTGCTTGTCGGCAAGGCGTTCGCCCTTGGTGGTGCGCGAGACAACGCGCTCACACATCATCTCCATTGCCTTGTTCAGCATCCCGACGGTTCGCATGGCATGGTGAATGCGGCCACCACCGAGGCGGGACTGGGCGACCTTAAAGCCTTCGCCGACGGGGCCGAGCGCGTTGACGCGCGGTACCCGGCAATCGGTAAATCGCAAATAGCCATGAACGCCGCTGCCCAGCGCATCTTTGGGGCCGACAGCAGTATTGCGGATAATCTCCATGCCTGGCGTGTCCTTGGGGACGATGAGCATGGTTGAGCCTTCATGAACCGGAACTTCCGGATCGGTGATGCACATCACGATCAAAAATTCGGCAACGCATGCATGGCTTGCGAACCATTTTTCGCCATTGATGACCCATTCATTGCCGATCAGGTCTGCCTGGCAGGTAAACTGGCCGGGGTCTGCCCCGGCTTGCGGTTCTGTCATCGAATAGCAGGAGAAAATCTCACCATCGAGCAACGGCTGCAGATAGAGCTGCTTTTGCTCTTCCGTGCCAAAGCGGGCGAGGATTTCAGCATTGCCGGTGTCGGGCGCTTGAGTGCCGAACACGGTGGGTGCAAAGCGGCTGCGTCCGAGGATTTCGTTCATCAGGCCCAGCTTAACCTGGCCAAAGCCCTGTCCGCCCAGTTCCGGACCAAGATGGCATGCCCAAAGGCCCTTCTTCTTCACAATCTCCTTTAGCGGCGCCATTGCGCGCTGGGCGGGAGACGACGGATCAAAAGGTGCTGCCGGATGGCGGAACACAAGGTCCATCGGCTCAATCTCGGCCGCTACAAATTCCTTCATCCAGTCGAGCTGTTCTTGAAATTCAGGCTCTGTCGAAAAATCCCATGCCATTTAATTTACCCTGTCTAAGTTCAATGATCGGCGCACCAGCCGCCGTCGATCCACAATTCAGCTCCGGTGATGCCCATCGGAATCGCAGCTTGACTAGCGGCGTCCTGTTCATGAGTGATAGATCCCAGAATAGGTGTACGGTCTTGTCCCGGGAAGATCGTGCTGACCCGAACACCTACTTGGGTGAAAACTTTCGCCTGTGCTTTTCCCAGCCCGCTTGCAGCACCAGAACTCAGCGCCGTTTTGCCTGCCATGCGCCCAGCCATACCGCTCTCCTAAGGACGTCTTTTGCCGCAGGTTTATCCATCATACTAGCTTTAAACAAGTAAAAAACAGCTGACCCGTATTTTCCGGAGTGCGCCTTGAGAATTCCGACGAAGAGCAAAAAAAAAATTGCCCTTTTCTGGGCATTTTTTCTCAAGGAATTCATTCCCCCAGTTGAAAGGGCCATCGTTAGCCCTTGACCACTTGCTCGTCTTAAACAAGTAATATATCAATTGTTCTGCTAGCTCTCGAAGGGGACCGCGTTTTGAGCATCAAAATCGGGACCCGAAGCAAAAAGGAGCGGCGCAGCTGCCTGTCACGCAACGGTGCAGGGGCATCTGCTTTTGAAAACCTTTGCGCGAGCCGCATGGGGAGGAGAAGGATAGTTATGAAGTCAGCAACTTATTTCCGTGCAGTTCTTGCTGCTACAGCATCTATGGCAACCCTAGGAGCAAGTCAGGTGCTCGCGGCGGAGCCGAATGATAATCAGGGCCTCGATGAAATTGTTGTGACCGCCCGCAAGCGCGTTGAAAATCTGCAAGATGTCTCATCATCGGTAAGTGCACTTTCCTCAGCGGAAATTGCGCGGCGATTTGACTCAGACGTTCGTGATTTTGCGAATGCGTCGCCGAACGTCATTATCGACGATACGCAGCAGGGTCCGGGTGGCGTTGCAGCTATCTATATTCGCGGCATTGGCGTTGCTGACGTTGAAAAGTCGGTCGATCCGGCCGTCGGCGTCATCATTGATGATGTTTACATCGGTCAAAGTTCAGGCTCGCTTCTCAAGGCGATCGATATTGATCGCGTTGAAGTCCTTCGTGGGCCGCAGGGCACGTTATTCGGTCGCAATGCGACGGGTGGGGTGATCAACCTTTCGCGGTCGCGCCCGACTCAAGAGCTAAGCGGCAAAGCGCGCGTTACGTATGGTCGCTTTAACACCCTTGATGCACAGGGTGTGGTGAGCTTTGGCCTCGCTCCAAATGTGGCGATGAAGCTGACCGGGGCATATAATGTCTCAGACGGTTACATTTTTAACCGGACGCAGGGCAAAGATGGCCAGAAATCGGATTTCAGCGCTGTCGGTGCAATGATCCTAATCACGCCGACCGACGGCCTAGAGATTTCTGCAAATTATGATCATCAGCTGACGCGGCAAGCCGCGCCGCAGCTTATTGCAGTTAACAAATCTACAGATCTCTTCTGTGCTGCTTATCAGCAATGCTCGCCTGCTCCGGGTGTTTCCGTGTCCGGAAATCCATATGTCAGCCTGGGCGATGGGCCAATTGACAAGAGCGCTCGTTTCGAGCTGGATATGGCGATCGGGAAAGTGAAGTACGATCTCTCAGATGATTACGAACTTCAGTATATTCTCGGTTATCTCAAGACTAGCGAAGCTGTGACGCAGGACTTTGATGCCTCACCCTCCTTGCTCTACCACACTGATCGTCCGGCGCGCTGGCGCCAAACGACGAATGAAGTGCGGTTGACGAAAGGCGGATCGGGCCCGGTCAATTTTGTTTTGGGCGGATATCTCTGGGACTCAGGATATACGATCAATCTGAAAAACTATATTGGCTTTGCCGGGGCGCCGTTGCTCACAAGCGCGCAGGACGTGACGCAAACCACGAAATCCTCAGCTGTCTTCTTTGAAGGTGATTACAAATTCACCGACAAGCTGAAGCTGACAGTCGGCGGACGCTATACTCACGACAAAAAGACGAGCTTGGTCAACGACAAGACGATTTTCATTTACGGCTCGACAGCCGAGGTTAATCCGATTGTCACGATCCAGCCAAGCTCGGCGAATGGCAATATTGTCATGACGGCTCCGAAAGAAGCGGACTGGTCCAAATTCACGCCCAAGGTGAGCTTGAGCATGAATTGGACGCCGGATGTCATGACCTATGCGTTGTGGTCGCGCGGCTATCGCGGCGGTGGCTTTAACGGCCGACCCGCCACAGTCGGCGCTGCGGTGAATGCCTATAATCCGGAAACGCTCGATAACTACGAACTTGGTTTCAAGTCGGAGTTTTTTGATCGTCGGGTCCGGTTGAACGGCGCTGTCTTCCTGATGAAGTATAAGGACATGCAGCAAGATCTGGACGTTCCCGCGCCGGGCACATCGACTGGACGTGAAAACCGAACAATCAATGCTTCCCAAGCTGACCTTAAGGGCATTGAGTTGGATCTCGCGGCAAAGCCAACCGATGGCCTAACGCTGAATGCCAAACTTGGGTATCTTGATGCCAAGTACAAAAACTTCTTCGGTGACATCTACAGCACAGGCAAGCCTGTTGACGCGACGTTCCTGAAGATACGTCGCGCTCCGAAGTGGACTTGGGACCTTGGCGCAAGCTGGGAGAGGGAAGTCGGCTCGGGGACAATGTGGGTGAATGGCAATCTGCACTATGTTGGTGCACATGAAATCACCTTCCTGAACAACCCGAACTTGCGCAACGACGGCCAGTACCTGCTCGATGCGTCGATCAACTATAAGCTAAACAACACGACCGTCAGCGTCTTTGGCAAGAACCTTGCCAATGAAAAGGGCTGGACCATTGGTTATGACGTTCAGGGTATCTGGAGCTATGCCTCCCCTCGCCCGCGTCAGACCTGGGGCGTGGCTGTAACTCAGACATTCTGACCTAGAGGACGAATGTCTAATCACACCAACTCGAGCCAGCGTCGCTGGCTTGTGACAGGGGCGTCGCGTGGCTTAGGCCACGCGATCGCTTCCCTAGCGATCGCGCGAGGCGACAAGGTTTGCCTCATGGCTAGAGGGGATGATGTCACTCATCTGGCCAAATCCCTCGGCCAAAACGCGATTGCTGTGCGCGGCGATGTAAGCTCCGCCCAAGACCTTGGGTCCGCCGTCGCTGCGATGGTTGACGAATGGGGTGGCGTCGACATCCTCGTTAACAATGCAGGCCTTCACCGCGGGGGCAAGTTGCTTTCGATTAGCGATGCCGATTGGGACGATTCGCTCGCGACGAATTTGTCGGGTCCGATGCGGGCCATTCGGACCGTTCTCCCGCATCTCGCAGCTGGTGGAGCCATTATTAACATAGGCGCTGTTGTCGGCTTTCGCGGATTTTCTGGCGACAGCTGCTATGGAGCATCCAAGGCAGGCCTTTCTGGGCTCACCCAAGTCTTGGCATGCGAGCTTGCGCGGCAAAATATTCGGGTCAACCTGGTGGTTCCGGGCTTTGTTATGACCGATATGACGGCAGGCGTGTCGGAAAAGGCACGACAGAAGATCGTTGATAAAGTGCCGCTTGGCCGGATGGGAACCGCTGAAGAAATTGCCGATGTCGTCTGGTGGGTCGCAGGTTCGGGATATATGACGGGCTCGACCGTTGTGACCGACGGAGGATTAATGTGCAACCTCTAGCCTCAGAGGCGTTTGCGCGTTTAAGCCAATGGCTGACACAAGAAGCGGGCATTGAGAATGCCCGGCCCGGCCCGTTGCTGGCGGGCGGCAACGCGAATGTGACCCAATTGATTGAGAGTGACTCCGGGCGTTTCGTTTTGCGTCACCCACCTGTCATTGCGATTTCCGATAAGGCTGCCGCTGGGATCGCGCGCGAGCACAAGGCGCTTGTGGCGTTACAGGGTCAGGCTCCTGTGCCGCGTCCGGTCGCATGGTGCGATGACCCGAGCGTGATCGGGCAATCTTTTTCCGTCATTGAATGGCTGGATGGCGTTTCTTTGACGACCCACTTGCCGGCCAGCTACGATTCCACCGCCTCAGCGGCCGACCATGTTTCTGCTCTGGGCCGAGCAATGATCCAAGGGCTTGCAGCGGTCCATCGCGCGGATTGTGCGTCGCGTCTGCCGGATCGATTTGGTCAGCCTGATTTGTTTGTGGCGCGCCAAGTTGAGCGTTGGCTGGACCAGCGTGCAACGGATCAAGTTCGCCCCTTGCCCCTCCTTCAGGAGATTGCCGACTGGCTGTTGGCAAACCGTCCGGACTGTCAGCACGCAAGTTTGATTCATTGTGATTTTCACCTCGACAATTGCCTTGTCGATAAAGGTCAGCCGCGCCTCTTGGGTATCCTTGATTGGGAGATGGCGACATTGGGGGACCCCCTGATCGATTTGGGGCTTTGCCTGTTCTTTTGGCAGCGTAACCCCGAGCATGCTTTGGGCTTCGCACATGTTCAGGCCCTGACCAATCGGCCTGATATTATTCCGGCTGCTGCCCTGGCCGATCTTTGGGCGGAGTTGACGGGCTTTGATCAGCGCCATTTGGGATATTACACCGTTTTTGCTGCTTGGCGGTTGGCGGCGATCGTTGAAGGTGCCTTTGTTGCCCACCGCCGCGGATTGGACGACCGCGATTATGCTCGAAATCTGGAGCATGATGTGCCGAACCTGCTCCAGGAAGCCGCAAAACATATAGACCGGGGGGCCATTTAATGGACGCCACGATGATGCAGTTTCCGCTGTCGACGCAGATGATCTTGCGACGCGGCGCCCGCCTTTTTGAAAACAGCCAAGTGATGAGCTTTGACGGCTCTCAGTTGCGGTCCGCCAGCTATGCCGATGTTGCTCATCGCGCGCGTCAGCTGGCTAGAGCGCTTCGGGCGCACGGTCTTGCCATGGGGGATCGGGTCGGGACGCTATGCTGGAACACCCAAGAGCATTTGGAAGCCTATCTGGCGATCCCGGCAATGGCTGGCGTGCTCCACACGGTAAATGTCCGGCTCGCCGCGGAACAGATTGCCTATATCATCGGTCATGCCGAGGATCGGGTGCTCATCCTTGATGCGTCATTTGTGCCTTTGGTGGCTTCGGTAATTGGCGATCTACCATCGGTCGACATGATTGTTGTCCTGGGCGATGCACCTGCTGCTCTCCCTGGTTTTTCGGGCAAGCTCATTGGCTATGAGGATTTGATCGACGGGGTGTCGCCCTTTGACGACTGGCCCGACCTCGATGAAAACAGCGCGGCCGTCATGTGCTATACCTCTGGGACGACTGGCAATCCAAAGGGGGTCGTCTACAGCCATCGATCCATTTTTCTGCACAGCCTAGCCTCGCTTGGAGCGGACGCTTTTGCGATCAGTAACCGGGACACACTCTTAATGGTCCCGCCGATGTTCCACGCCAATGCCTGGGGCGCGCCCTTTTCCGGTTGGCTCGCAGGTAGCAATTTCGTGTTGCCTGGGCCGCATCTTCAGCCAGATAAGTTGGCGCAATTGATCACCCTGACGCGTCCGACCTTTGCCGCGGCCGTCCCAACAATCCTGAACGACTTGCTGTTGATGCACAACCAAGAGCCGCTCGACCTATCGTGCTTCCGAGTGCTGATTTCTGGCGGGTCTGCCGTGTCGCCTACGTTGATCGAGCGGGTGCGCGCTGCTTGGGGCGTCGGCCTAGTTCAAGGATGGGGCATGACTGAGACAAGCCCGATGTGCGTCCTTTCCTTCCCCCCCGTTGATGTGCCATCGGATGATGAGGTTCAGTGGCGGGCAAAAAGTGGTCGACCTGTTGCAGGAATGGAAGTGCGCATCGTCGACGATCTTGACCAGCCGCTGCCAGAAGATGGTCAGGCCATTGGCCATCTGCAATTGCGCGGCCCTTGGGTCACGCAGGGCTATTATCTTCAGGCTGAGGCCGATCGCCCGCTCACAAAGGACGGCTGGCTGCGAACAGGGGACGCCGGCACAATCGACAGCCGCGGGTATGTGCAGGTTACAGATCGCACAAAGGATCTCATCAAATCGGGGGGAGAATGGATTTCGTCCGTCGATTTGGAAAATGCTGTGAGCCGCTATCCGGGCGTGAATGAGGTCGCCGTGATTGCGGTGCCCGATCCACGTTGGGAGGAGAGGCCTTTGGTCATTCTGACGGCGTTGGAGGGTCACCAGGTTGACCATGAGGAGGTTCGACGTTTTCTCTTAGATAAAATGGCCAAATTCATGGTCCCCGAATATTGGGCATCTATTCCTAATCTGCCTAAGACCAGCGTTGGGAAAATAGACAAACGTAAATTAAGAGAGGACGTCGACTCTGGAAAATTGAGATTTGTCCGTGTCGCAGAACCTAGTCGCTAAGAAAGCCCAAGAAATGCATAGCGGTCTCGCTGCCCATGCGCCGCCAAGCCCTCGGCGTCGCACGCAGGCAGAGCGGACGGCTTTGTCTGATGCCCGCATGTTTGAAGCTGCTATGCTTCTGATTGTTGAAAAGGGCACCCAGAATACAACACTTAAAGAAATTGGGGAGCGCGCGGGTTACAGCCGGGGCCTGGCCAGCAATCGCTTTGGGTCAAAAGAGGCGCTGTTCAATCAGTTGGTTCTTGGGTTTAATGACAAATGGGCAAGTGAGCTTCGCAGGTTCGTCGGCGAGAAATCAGGGCTTTCTGCGTTTACAGCGGCGCTTGAAGCGGTCGAGTATTTCTTGTTGAACCATAGTGTTGAGATGCAGGCTCTCTATATCCTCTGGTATGAGTCCATAAGTAGCCACACGGCTGTCCGGCGGCGATTGGCTGCCAACCATTTGGCCTATCGCCGCGACTCCGAACGCTGGGTGCGGCAAGGAATTGAAGAAGGGACGATCCGTCCATCCATTGATCCCGTTTGCTTCGCTATGGAGTTTAACGCCTTCATTTTTGGATTGGTCTATCAATGGCTCATCAATCCAAGCTCGATCAATCTTCAAGCCATTTTCAGCCACTATAAGCGCACAACGTTAGAGACCCTGGCGGAAAGACGGACCTAACCGGATCTGACATGCAGGTTTAGAGCAAATCTGTGCGCATCTTCTTCCGCATGGTGCACCCTCTAAGTTAATGATGGAGAGTAGAAAATGACTGGCCTTGGATTGGATGAGGCGCGGGTAATTGCCCATCATGACCTCCCTAAGGATGCTACCGCTCAGCAGGTCTCTCGCGAACGGCGGGCATGCCGCATCTATCAAGGCGCAACCGAAGTTCATAAATGGCCGCCGGCCACAAAGTTCAAATATGACTGGAAGGTGCATTCAGCATGACTGCCTCTGGAGCGTCCGCCAATAGCGGAACATCAACTGTTCGGGAACAGCATCGATTTGACGAGGCCGCTCTGGCGAGTTGGATGGCAGTCTATATCGACGGCTATGCTGGACCGTTGGAGGTTGCCCAGTTCAAGGGTGGTCAGTCTAATCCAACCTATCGCTTATCGACTCCAACGCGCAACTATGTTCTGCGGCGCAAGCCCCCTGGGCAGACAGTGCAAGGAGCCCACGCAGTTGACCGGGAAGCACGGATCTTGCAAGCGCTCGCGCCCGCGGGCTTTCCGGTTGCCAAAGTCTACGGGCTTTGCACGGATGACAGTGTCATCGGCAGCTGGTTCTACATTATGGAATTGGTTGAGGGGCGGATTTTTTGGGACGCGAGCTTTTCGGAGGTCCCCCATGATCAGCGCCCCGCCTATTTTGATGCGATGAATGCGACGATCGCGCAGCTCCACAGTCTCGATTACGCAGCACTTGGATTGGAAGGTTTTGGGAAGCCAGGGAATTATTTCGAGCGCCAGATCAGCCGCTGGTCGCGGCAGTATATGGAAGACGAAGAGGCTGGCCGCGACGGAGATATGGACGCCCTTCTCGAATGGCTGCCTAATAACATCCCGGATGGCGATGACAGCAGTATCGTCCATGGGGATTTTCGCTGCGACAACATGATCTTCCATCCATCGGAGCCTCGCATTCTGGCGGTTCTGGATTGGGAGCTCTCGACGCTGGGCCACCCTCTGGCCGATTTTGCCTATCATGCGATGATGTATCAGATGCCACCCGATATCGTGGCGGGGCTGGGGGACGCAGATGTCGCGTCCCTCAATATTCCCACACAAGCTGATTATGTTGCCGCCTATTGCGCTCGAACCGGGCGATCGGAGATACCAAATTGGGACTTTTATATCGCCTTTAACTTTTTCCGACTGGCGGCCATTTTTCATGGCATTAAGGGCCGCGTTATCCGGGGGACCGCAGCCTCGGCACACGCAAAAGATCGTGCGGCGAGCTTCCCGCGCCTGACCCGTCTTGCTCGCGAAGCGATGGAGCGATGCCGCTAGTTTCGTCAGCTAGTCGATAGACTGACAGTATGAAGGTCTTGCCCGCTCGTTAGTCGGCCAGCTCAAACACGTACAGCATGTTGCCCCCGCTTGGCTGGTAGATGTCCGGGCTTTGTTGCGCAGTCACCAGCTTGAACACGCCCATGCCCGTGGTCACAGCGATATACTGCTTGCCACCTGCTGCGTAGGTGACCGGGTAGCCGTGCGGCGCTGAACCAAGGCGCGTTTGCCAGACCACCTTGCCGGTCTTCACGTCAAAGGCCTTGAAGTAACGATCCAGGTCGCCAATGAAGGCCAGGCCGCCGCCTGTGGTAAGTGCGGAGGTCATGAACATGGCGCGCTGCGTGTGTGACCAACGCGGCTTTAAAGTGCTGACATCGATGGCACTCAGGCGACCGAGCATGCCGTCGGTTCCGGGCATGGGGTAGACGGTGGATTCGCCGCCATAACCGCCGCCGCCTTCTTTGCGCTCCACGGCACGGCCAGTCATGTCGACACATAATTGGTGCAGCGGCAACACCAGCAAGGTGCTGGCTGGGTCATAGGCACTGGCCTGCCAGTTGTGGCCGCCATAGATGCTCGGACAGACCGACACCCGGTCATTTAGCCCTGCCTTCATGATGTCATCGCGGTATTCCACGCGACCAGTGGCATGGTCGATCGACTTGAAGATGTTTTGATACAGCGTTTCGGCGACGGCGACAAACTTGCCATTGCGACGGTCGAGTTTCCAGAGCAGACCATCCTTGCCGGCAGTGAGCACGAATTTGTCAGATCCGATATCCACCAGCACACGCTCAAAGCCGGTTTCCATGTCCAATGTTTCACCGGGTACGTGCTGAAAGTGCCATTGCAATTTGCCCGTGCGCGGATCGAGTGCCAGTGTCGAGTTGGTGTAGAGAGCGGCGTCCGCTGCAGTCATACCGCGGCTGGCTGCTACCCAAGGCTTCGCCTGGGCGGTGCCGAAGTAATATAGGTTCAACTTCGGGTCATAGCTTCCGGCAATCCAGCTGTCGCCGCCGCCGCGCAGTTCAACGGGCTGGCCCGACCAGCTGGCATCATTGGGGTCGCCCGGCAGTGCGATGGTGGAGGTGCGCCACAGCTCTTTGCCTGTGCTTGGATCGTGTCCGGTGATAAAACAACCGGACTTTTTGTAGCGTTCGCAGCCGTTGATGCCGCTGACCACGACGCCGCCGGCGATGATTGGCCCTGCCGTGTGCGTGTAGCCTTGACGATAGTCTGCCTTTACTGTTCGCCACAGTTGTTTGCCGGTGCGCGCTTCCAGCGCCACGACGGCGGCGTCGTACGTGGCCAGAAACACCTTGTCCTGATACAGCGCGATATTGCGTGTCGGGCCACCGAGCGTGCGTGAATCAGCCGGGTACGGGTAGGCATATTCCCACAGCAGACTGCCGCTGGCGGCGTCGATTGCCTGCACCACATTGCCCGGATGGGTCAGGTACATCACGCCGTCATGAATGAGCGGTGTGGGCTGATTGCTGCCGTCTTTCATCGTCATCGCCCAGGCAAGCCGCAGTCGACCCACTGATTGGGTGTTGATGCTTGAAAGCGGGCTAAAACCCTGCCCATTTTCGGTGCGGCGCCAATGCAGCCAATCCGCGGCGGGTGGATTTTGCAGCAGTGCATCGGTGACCGGTGACGTAAATGGTGCTTCGCGATTCACCCAGCCTCCGGCGCTTTGGGCTGCCTCCATGATGCCGGCAGCACCTTGCCACGTGGTTTCCTCTGGTTTTTGGTCGCTCACCGCAATGCCATTGCTGCGCAGCAGGAACGCCGCGATGCTGTTGGTCATGGAGGGCGGCGCGCCAGCCGGCAGGTTCATCGACATCATGCTTCGGATGAAGGTGGCCAAGGGTGGGACGCCGCCTTTGCCCCACCGGGTGCGGAACGTCTCACCGACTAAAGCGGCGCCATGAGCACCGCCCGCTAGGTTGGCATTGTGGCATTCTGCGCAGTATTTTTGGTAGGCCGCACTGCCAGCAGAGGTGGCTTCGGCTTTGGCCCCGGGTGCTAGAAGCGTGCTTACGGCCAACAACATTAGGCTGATAAAAGGCCAACGAACAAACCGCATGAAACTCTCCTAGGTATATAGGTTGAGAATGCTCGCTCGCCTACAACCAGTCAATGATGAAGTTGCCCGCTCGTCCGGCTGTCTGTTCGCTGAAGTGTGCATACACCTCTGGGGTTGCACCGGCTTCTAAGGCCGCGCCGAGTTCGTCGAATGTTAAAATGCTGTCAGAAATAACTCTGGGGAGGGTCATTGTTCGGGGCGGCTTTAGAGGTGTATCGACGAACCATGTTGGGCAGGCGCCGTGCCGACACCGTCACGTTAACTGGGCTAGGACCCGCAACAGTAAATCAGATGTGCCTGTCCTCTTGCGCAAGTCCACCCCAACGCTAAGACCATGTCAGTATCTCATCGCGTGCGGTGGGAGAATGCCCGGGTGCCTGATATCCTGACGCGCGACAGCCAGTCTGAACGTCTTGTAGAAACGCGCGGGTCCAAAATACGGGACAAGGTGAGGGGATTGGGGTGGACAGCGCAGCGCAGCATTCTGAGCAATTTGGGGGCCATCCCAAGGGTGTTTATTACCTGGCTTTCACCGAAACCTGGGAACGATTTTCCTTTTACGGGATGTCGGCGCTTCTGACTCTTTACATGGTTAAGGATCTGCTGCTGCCGGAAAACGCGGCGAAGGTCGTTGGGCTTTCGACGCTCAGGAGCCTGATCGGATTTAACGGGCAGATGACCGACATCGCCTTTGCCGCCATTGTCTATGGCTGGTATGCAGGGCTGGTCTATTTCACCCCCCTTATCGGGGGATGGGTGGCCGACCGGTTTCTCGGGGCAAAGCGCACGGTCCTGATCGGTGTGCTGCTGATGAGCGCGGGCCATTTGGCCATGTCCTTTTATTCGACGTTCCTGCTCGCGCTCTTGCTGCTGATCCTGGGTTCCGGATTTCTCAAGGGCAATATTTCGGCCCAAGTTGGCGCACTTTATCCGCGCGAAGATGAATCGATGCGGTCGCGTGGGTACACGATTTTTTCGACCGGCATTAACATCGGTGCCGCCAGTGGCCCCCTGGTGACTGGGCTGGTGGCGGCCATTTATGGCTGGCACGCGGGCTTTGCTGTGGCTGCTGTTTTGATGCTGCTTGCACTGGTCAGCTATGTTCTTGGCCAGAAATACTTGCCTGACGACCGACCAGCGCGGCGCGAACACGTAAAGGCTCCGCCTTTGACTCCAAGCGAGCGCAAGCGTGTGATTGTTCTCCTCTGCGTGATTGCGCTGACCATGCCGGCTGAAATCGCCTATCCCATGGTGTGGAGCATTGGCATTCTGTGGGTTGACCAATATGTGAACCTTGCCACGCCGCTGGGTGTCATTCCATCGAGCTGGTTTGCGTCGATGGACTCGATTGGGGCCATACTCGTTGCACCTGCGCTGGTGGTTTTATGGGGCTGGCAAGCCAAACGGGGCCGTGAGCCAGCCAGCGTGACCAAGCAGGGAATCGGCACGGCAATTGTTGCCTTTGCTGCTTTGCTCCTAGCCTATGGCAATTGGGGCCAAACCGAAGAGAATAGTGTTGCCTTGGGCTGGGCGGTTGCTGGCTGGCTGACCATGGGGCTGGGCTGGATGTATTATTGGCCGACGACGCTCGCTATTGTCAGCAAGGCCGCGCCGCCGCGCCTTGCATCGACATTGATGGGCGTCGCTTTCCTCTCCCCATTTATTGGCCATGTGCTGGCGGGATGGGTTGGCAGCTACTTTGATAAGATGGCACCTTCCACCTTCTGGATGCTGGATGCGGCCATTGCTGCCGTGGGCGCCACGCTCATTCTCGTGCTGCGCAAGCCCTTGCAACGGGGCCTGGAAGCGGACCCGACCCCTTGATGACTATCGCGGGCCGAGATACCGGCGCGTATCGATCTATAGCGGCCGCCCACTAATGCCTCTCATTCCTTGTGCTGCAGGCGAGGCCATGATGGCGGCGTGGTCGAGCGTTTGCACCGGCAGTCCGTTGGGGAGCGCCATTGCCGCCAAACAGCGTTTTTTGCAGTACGCCGCATGAAGACGCAGCAGAAAGTTGAGTAGTATTTGCCATCTTTGAGCGCGGGCTTATGGTATGATCTAAAGCACCAAAACTACCCCCGGCCCGTCACATTTGTGGGACATATGCGACTGGGTTTCTTCTAACGTCCGTCAGGTCCAAGCAATCGCTTTTTCAACAGACGCATAGAGAGCCAGACGCCGGCCAACACCGGTATGACCAGCACCCCGACAATAAACTCATGGGAAACATGCGTGTCGCTGGCAGGCACCGCGTAGAGGGCAAATTTGATCAGGCTCAAAAGATAATAGCTCAGTGCGATCACAGACAAGCCTTCGACCATGCGCTGTAACCGAACCTGGCTGGAAATGCTGCGCTCCATCGACCCCAAAAGCTGGGCATTCTGGTTTTCAATGTGCGTATCCACACGCGCACGCAGCAATGAGCCCAGTTGCTCTGTGCCCTTTTCTAGTCTCGCGATCCGCTCGGTAGTGGCGATACAGGTGTTCATCGCGGGACTAAAACGCCGCTGCGTAAAATCGGCGAGAGAGGCATACCCTTCGATCGGACGGCTATCGACCTGTTCGAGCCGTTCTTCTACAATCTTCCCATAGGCGCGGGTGGCATCCATTCGGAAGGATATCGAAGTGGAAACCGAGGCAAGGTCTAGGGCAAGGACCGAAAGGTCCTCAAGTAGCGTATCGTCCCGGTCCTCATTACTGGCAAGGCGATTGAAGAGGTTGCGCAGCCTTGCCTCTGTCATATCAAGTTGAGGCCAGCATTCGCGGGCGACCGGCAAGCCAAGCAGTGCCTTGTTACGATAGTTGCCCAACTCCTGTAATCGTTGAAGCTGGCGGGTAAGATCATAAGGGTCTGCGCCGTTCGCTGCGACCAATAAGCGGCCAAAGCCATCATCCATGATCCTAAAATCAGACCACATGCGGATGTCTTCCCCAATCTGACTGGACACAAGCTCACTCCGGCTGAACGGAATTGCTTTCATCAACTGTTTGATGTCTGCATCGGTCGCAGCAATCCAAACCCGCGTACTTCGGACGATCCGGCCCGGAAGACTTTGTGCCCACATGATGGACGCATAAAGTTCGGGATCGGTTGTTGGGTCAAGATATCCGCTCTCTGTGCCGCCGTGGGCAAATAGAGTGAGGCTACTCCCTTCACTCTGGCGTTCCCATGTGAAAGAGACCCCGGGATTGATTTGGCCTTCGCGATGGGAAGGATTGCCGACGAGGCCGTCTTTGCCCGACTGCGCCTCGATTGCGATCAGCTCTTGTGCCCGTTCGTCATCGTCAACATTCAACACCCACTGAATAACATGGCATGGTGCGGTGATAAGTGGCCACCTGCGCAGGTGCATTTCTCCGACCACGCGGAGGCGAAGTTCATGATCGCGCATCAGATGTCCCCATGGGCAAGTTAAAAACAATGATGCCGCTGTTATAAAAGGATTACTATCGAAAAAGCGCAATCCCAACTATTCTGGTTGTTTCTGTTTGGCCGCATAGATTCACCTAGATTCCTGGCCAATTTTATCGCTTGTTGGAGAAAGATCAGGCTGAAAACAGCGACGCCCCATGTCGACGATGCGGCAACTATCCTCCGGTCATCGCCAGCGCCTATCGTGTCATCGTTTTGTCATTTACTAGATGGGGGACATCTGCGATGGACCGCTTCCGCCATTTGGAGGCGGTTTTCAGTTGGTCGCGTTGCGGGGGTAAACAGGCTCGCAGAACGTAACGCGCCATGTGGGGGATCGGGTTTGTTGGGCAAATCACGGCGTGATGCAGCCTTGGACATTGCAGACACTGAGGGTGCGCGGCCCGTGGCCGTGCGCTCTGCCGCCGTTATTGCGATGCTGTTCCTTGCAGGCTGCGCGCCCCTTTTTGTGTTGCCGTCGCTTCAGCCCGGGCCATTTCTGCTGCTGAATTTGGCCTATCTGGGGCTTGCCATATTCGCCGGAGCGCTTGTTTTGGGCGCTCAGCGCCTTGCCTGCATCACAGGGCGGACGGATGGCCCGGATGAGGGGCAGCGGCGCTGGTTGATCGGAGCGATTATCGCAACGGCTGTTACCCTTTCTCACTTTCAGGTCTTCAAGCAACTGGTCTTGCCGGGTCGGGGGTTCCCGCTTGATGCCCTGATCGCTGATCTGGAGCACCGCCTGCTGTTCGGACATGATGCATGGGAAGTGACCCATATGTTGTTCGGAGCGCTTTTGCCGACACTCATTCTTGATACGGCCTATGCGGTCTGGTTGCCGATCATGTTTTTGTTTCCAGCCGCTGTTGTCATCGCAATTCGGGATCAGAATGTGCGCGGTCGACTTGTTGGGACATGGGTCGTGTCTTGGATCCTCATTGGCAGCCTTGGGGCATGGGGGCTGGCATCGGCGGGCCCATGTTATTTCAACGAGTTAATTGGGCCGCATGCTGGCTATGTTCGGATGCATGAAGCGTTGATGGTCCTTGATCAGCGTGCAGCAGTTTATGGCCTGAATGTTCAGGCGCTCCATTTTCAAGAAATGCTGCGCCAGTCACAAGGCGGGCCATTGGCGTTTGCCAGCGGCATTTCTGCCATGCCGTCCATGCATGTGGCCATGGCGACTTTATTCGTCATTGGGGCCTTTCAGCATAGCCGAAAAATCGGCTGGTGCTTCTTTGGCTATGCGATGTTGATCTGGATCGCCTCCATTCACCTCGGCTGGCATTATGCGTCTGACGGGCTTTTGGGCGCGGCCATGATGGCTGGGCTGTGGGTCCTTTCTGGCCCTGCCTCCCAGCTGATTTATTCTGGCCTGCGTGCCAAAGGCCTTGCAAAAACGCGCCCTTCGGCCTGAGGCCTAGTCGCCTGTAAAGACGGGCGGGCGTTTTTCGACAAAGGCGTTGATCGCTTCGCGATTGTCGGCCGTTTCATGGACAATCGCCTGATAAGCGGCAGATAACTCCAATATGTCGGACATGCGGCTGTGCTGCGCCTCGCGCAGCAGCCGCTTGGTGAGGCGCAGGGCGCGTGGCGGGTTGCAAACGATCCGCTCTGCCATGGCCATGGCCGCCTCCATCAGCTGATCATCTTCGACCACTTGGCTGACAAGGCCCATGTCCTTGGCCGTCTGCGCGTCAAAACGGTCGCCGGTAAAGAACAGCTCCGCCGCCTTGGCATAGCCCAATACCTGCTGCAGTGCCCATGCGCCGCCATCACCCGGCACAATGCCGACCTTGATAAAGCTGCACGCGAACAGCGCGCTCTTGGCCGCAATCCTGATATCGCACAGGCAGGCGAGGTCCGCCCCTAGCCCAACGGCATGGCCGTTGACGGCGGCAATGGCTGGAATTTCAACATCGAGCAGCGCGCGCGCCACGCGCTGAACGCCGCGACGATAATTGGCGCGTGTGGAATCCGGTTGGTCAAGCACGCCAATGCCCTGGCGCTGCTGCATCGACTTCAGGTTTCCACCCGCGCTAAACGCCTTGCCCGTGCCCGTTAGGATGAGGCAGCTGACCGAACGATCATCAGAGAGCGCCTGCAAGGTGGAGCAGATATCCTCGCAATCTTCATGCGTGCCGATCGCGTTCATCGTCTCCGGCTTGTTCATCCGCAAGATGGCAACACGGCCGCGGCGCTCAACATGAAGGAAATCACCCATGATCTAAGTCCTCTTCTTGGTTCTAGACCAGCTATTGCACGGCCATTGCCCGCTGCAAAGCAGGGCCATTATCTTGCTTGTTCTGCGACCAGAGCCAGAACCTGCTCTGCCCATTCTGGGCGACAAATGAGCAGATCGGCCAAATAGGTATCAGGGTTGTTATAGACCAATGGGCGGCCATCGGCCCGGCTCACATGCAGGCCGGCGGCTTTGGCGACTGCGGCTGGCGCACAATTATCCCATTCATATTGGCCGCCCGTGTGCAGATAAATATCCGCCTCTCCCCGAACGACGGCCATCGCCTTTGCGCCTGCTGACCCCATAGGGTGCAGCACAGCACCCAGGGCTTCCGCCACATAAACGGCCTCGGCGGCGGGGCGTGTGCGGCTAACCAGCATGCGCGGCGGGGTATTGGCAGGGCCGAGGGGCAGAGGTGTGCCAGAGGAGAGCGTTAAGTTGAGAGCGGGCAGGGCCACTGCACCGACAACAGGCGCGCCCTCAATTGCCAATGCGACATGGACGGCCCAATCGCTTCGCCCTTCGCCATATTCGCGCGTGCCATCCAGCGGATCGACAATCCAGACGCGCTCGGCCGACAGGCGGTCGAGATTGTCCTTTTCCTCTTCGCATAAAATGGCGTCATGCGGCCGCATCGCGCGCAGTTGTGCCATCAGGTGGTTATTGGCAGCGGCATCACCCGCGGCGCCAAGCGCTTTGCCTTCCTGCGTGCCCGATTGTTGCAGGGAGAGAAGGATCTGCCCCGCCTCAGTTGCCAGGCGTTCGGCCAAGAGAATGTCGGATGGCTCCATAATCAGCCCATAGCCTTTCGTCGTCGCGGGTCTTGCCTGATCCAGCGCGGGGCGCGTCCTGTCAATGTAGATTTCCGATTGGCGGGCCTAGTCCGGCTAAGCCACGGAGCCAGGCCCCGGCCGTGATCAAGGTTGATCTATATATGGTTAACAAAAAGCGAGTTAACTTTTATCTCCATAATGCATCCGTTAACCATATTGAGTGACCACGACTTCACACCTGATCGCAATAATGGGCCTCATAACCGGCGGATGTTTTGGAGCAGTTTCAAGGCATTGCCCGGGCCAAGCGATTAGGAATTCTGAAATGACGACATACCGGGTCAGCAATCAAACGCAGCTTGATGCAGCGATTAGTAAGGTTAAGGGCGGAGACAGCGTTCTCCTGCTTTCTGGTAACTACACCTCTCTATCCCTTGTGAATAAAGCCTTCACTTCAGCGGTGACCTTTGTTTCAGAAAGCGCGGCAGATCCTGCAAAAATCGCCTTTGCTAAGGCGTATAACAGCAGCAATGTCGTCTTTAAAAACCTATCGATCGGGCTGACCGGCCCCCACTGAGTGGCCCAATTTCTATTTTAGGAATGGCCACGAAGGAGGAATGGAATGGCAAGGAAGCACAAGCCGGAAGACATCATCGGCAAGCTGCGTGAAGCGGACATCGTGCTGGCCTATCGGGCGCGCGGGTCGCAAATCCGCCCCCCGCGCAAGACCCATTTGGTCGGACAGCGATAAGGCCTAACTCAGCAGGACAACCGGGCTGGACGGGTGCCAGTGGAGTGACACCTTATCATCCCAGCTAAATTCTTCTTGATCCCAACGCGATAAATTGGGGCGCGAGACGCGGATGCTGCGGCCGCTGTCGAGACGGATATCGTAAATGGTGACATCGCCCAGATAGGACATGCCCTTAATTTGCCCCTGCGCGATATTGGTGCCCGATGGGCTGTCCTTCGCCTTGGCACGGCCAGCCGGGAGCATCGTGATTTTTTCTGGGCGAATGGCAACCCAGACGGTGGTTTCATGCGCGCCCGTGACGCCGTGGTTGAGAAAGACACGGCCCAATTCTGGGCAATCGACCATCGCCTGTTCCGGCTCATCAACGGTCAGCTTGCCTTCAAAGATATTCACCGAGCCAATAAAATCCGCAACAAAGCGATTGGCGGGGTGTTCATAAAGGTCAGAGGGTTCGGCCAATTGGGCAATATCGCCCTTATTCATCACCGCAATCCGCGAGGCCATGGATAAGGCTTCATCCTGATCATGCGTAACGGTGACGAAAGTGATGCCGACATTGTCCTGAAGCTCGGCCAGTTCAAACTGCATTTGTGCGCGCAACTTGGCATCCAGTGCGGACAAAGGCTCATCCAGCAAGAGCACTTTGGGGCGCATCACAAGCCCGCGGGCCAGCGCCACGCGCTGCCGTTGGCCGCCGGACAGTTGGTCGGGCATGCGTGTGCCAAGGCCGCCAAGGCTGACCAATTCGAGCGCTTCATCCACCCGATGGCGGATTTCGGATTTTTCCAGTCCGGCGATTTTCAGGCCATAAGCCACATTGTCTGTCACCGACATGTGCGGGAAGACGGCATAGCTTTGAAACACCATATTCACCGGGCGGCGATTGGGGGCGACGCCCGCCATATCTTGTCCGCCGATTAGAATCTGGCCTTCGCTAGGCATTTCAAACCCGGCCAGCATCCGCAGCAGAGTCGTTTTGCCGCAGCCCGATGGCCCGAGCAGGACAAAAAATTCCCCTTCCAAAATGTCGAGCGACACATCGTCTACGGCGACCATATTGCCAAAGCGTTTGGTGATATTGCGGATGGAGATGACGGGCTGTTTTTCGGTCATGCCGTGGCCTTGGTGAAGTCCTGCAGCTTCAGGGCCACAGTGGTGAGGATGATGGTGAGGAGAATAAGGAGTGCGGAGGCTGCATTTACCTCTGGCGTTACGGAGAAGCGCACCATGGAATACACCTTCACCGGGAAGGTGATGGTGTTCGGCCCGCTGGTGAAAAAGGTGATGACAAAATCATCGAGGCTGAGCGTGAAGGCCAGCAGCGCGCCCGCAATGATCCCCGGCTTCATATGGGGCAAGAGGACATCGCGGAAGGTCTGCCATTCACTGGCGCCCAAATCGCGCGCGGCTTCTTCCTGTTCCTTGTTAAAACTGGCGAGGCGCGCGCGCACCACCATGGTGACAAAGGGGAAGCAAAAGGTGATGTGGGCAATGGTGATGGCCGACAGATTGAGCGGCCAGACCAAATCGGTCGGCCAATCAAGTCGCGCGAAAAACACCAGCATCGCGACGCCCATGCAGATTTCCGGCACAACAATGGGCAGGGACAAGGCCCCTTCTATCCCTGCCTTGGCCGGGAAGCGGAACCGCCACAACATGACGGCGGCCAGCGTGCCGAGAATAATGCTGACCAGAGTCGCGAGAAAGGCGATGGTCAGCGAATTGCCAAGGGCTGTGACCAGCGTGTCATTTTCAAACACCTTGCCATAATATTTGAATGTGAAGCCGCGCCAGACAATATTCCGTTTGGAATCGTTGAAGCTGAAGACAATGAGGACGAGCAGCGGCGCGTAAAGGAAGAAGAGCGTCGCTCCAATCCAAGCGCGCATCCAGAGCCGCCGCGTATATTCCAGCGGGGCAATAGGGCTTCGGTTCAAAAGGCTCATCGGCGCGCCTCCGCCTTGCGGGTGCGCAGGGCCTGAAGCGCGATCAGCATGAAGGTGGCGTACATCAGCAGGAAGGACAGCGCCGCGCCAAAGGGCCAATCATTGGCACGCTTAAACTGACGTTCGATCACATTGGCGATCATCTGGCTATCCGGCCCGCCCATGAGATCCGGCGTCAGATAGGCGCCGAGCGCCGGAACAAAGGTGATGATCACACCTGAAATAATCCCGGCCCCAGCCAGCGGGGTAACGATCTGAGTGATCGTCCGGAAATGGCCCGCCCCCAGATCAAGGCTTGCCTCGATCAGTGATTTATCAAGCCGGTCAAGCGCTGCATAAAGCGGCAAGACCATGAAGGGCAGATGGACGTAAACCAGCCCAAGGACGACCGCGAAATTATTATAGAGGAGAGGAAGCGGCTCCCAAGTTGGGAGTGGTGCAAGGCCGACAAGGACTTTCAAGCCGCTGGCCTGTTCCCAAAACCAGCCCAAGGACATGTTCACATAGCCATTGGTGCGCAACACGGTGATCAGTGCGTATGTGCGGATTAAAAGATTTGTCCAAAAGGGCAGCATGATCGCCAGCAACATCCAGGGCCGCCATTTTTCCGGCGCAAAGGTGATGGCGAGCGCAATTGGAAATCCGACGATGAGGCAGATCAATGTGGTCAGCGCGGCAACCGCAACCGACTTGCCAAAAATCTCAAGATAAAGCGGCTCCAGCGCGCGGGCGTAGTTGGCGAAGGTGCCCGAAATATCAATTTCGGTCAGGCCAACATTGCGCCCGAAACTGTACAGCCAGACCACGCCCAAAGGGATGATAAAAAAGCCGATCAGCCAAGCCAAGGGCGCCGCGGCAATCGCCGCGAACGCCGTCTTATGGCCTTTCCAATCCTGCATCCCCCCGTGCCCCGCTAAAGCGATCAGGCCGCGCGCACGCGGGTAAAGGCCTCTTCATAGAGCGGCTGAAGCGTTTCATTATAGGCCGCATATTCGCATTTGGAGAGGCGGTCCGCCGGCGGGAAGATGACCGGGTTATTCTTATAGCTGTCGGGCATCAGTGCCTTGGCGGCCGCATTGGGCGTTGGATAGAGGATCGTTTCGGTAATCTTCTTGCCCACGTCGGCATCCAACAAATAGTTGATGAAGGCATGCGCATTCTTCGGATGCTTTGCGCCCTTCGGGATGCACAGATTATCGGAATTCAGCTGGCTGCCTTCTTTGGGCACAACAAAGTCGAGATCATCATCTTCCGACATGGCTTGCGCAATATCGCCATTATATTCGAGCACCAGATCCACTTCGCCCGACATCAGCAGATCCTGCCCATTATCTTCGTGAAAGGCTTTCACATTTGGCTTTTGGCGGATCATCATGGCTTCGATTTTCTTAATATCGTCTGCTGTCAGGCTGTTGACCGACTTGCCCAGATATTTGCCATAGAGGCGGAACATGTCGCCTGCTTCCGACAAAAGGGCGATCCGCCCCTTATACTCGGGTGAATCAAAAATGGCTTTCCAGCTGTCTGGCTTCGCCTTCACCTTCGATTTGCGATACCCAATGCCCAGCACCAGCCAAGTATAGGGCATCGAATATTTGCGGCCCGGATCATAAGCGACATCGATAAAGCTGGGGTCCACATTCTTCATATTGGGAATTTGAGCTTGGTCGAGCGGCATGAGCATATCTGCCTTCACCATCCGCTCCACAAAGTCATTGGACGGGACGATGACGTCATAGCCCTGATTGCCGGCCCGCAGCTTTGCGAACAGCTCATCATTGGTGGCAAAGAGCGACATGTTGACGTCAATGCCGCTGGTGTCCTTAAAATCCCCAAGCGTGGTTTCGCCGATATAGGTGTCCCAATTGTAGAAATTGAGTTTGGGTTCTTCACCCGTGCCAGACCCGGATGCGCCCTCTTTCTCGCCACAGCCGGCCAAGGCCCCGGCAAAGCTGATGCCTATGGCGGCCGCACCCATTGTTTTCAAAATTGAACGCCGATTGGCGCGGAATTCCTGAAGCGAGATGCGGCGATCCATAAAACGACTCCCTGTTGGTTGGATGAGGCTGATTCCGCTATGCTGCCGTCAAAATTTCCTGCCGCAAAGGGAAAACTTTGTGCTGCGATAGGAAACCAGTCTGAAAATGGTGCTTTCCTGCAGGGCAAACTTCTCTCATGATGCACTTATGACCAAGACTGAGACTCGATATTCCGCCACCGCAATGCTGCTTCACTGGGCCATTGCTCTGCTTCTTGTCGCCAATTTCGCGCTCGGCGAACGCAGTGAGGATTTGGCCAAGGGGCCTGAACTCGCCTGGGTGATGCAGCTGCACAAGTCGATTGGTATCACGATCTTGGTGTTGACGCTTTGGCGGCTTGGTCTGCGCCTCGTGACGCCGCGTCCGGCCAAGGTGGCGGACAGCCCGCTTTTGCAATTCGCCTCCAAGGCCGTGCATTGGGGCTTTTATGCGATCATGCTGATCGTCCCATTGTCGGGCTGGCTGGTGATCTCGACGTCAAAAACACCAACGCCCCTCTTCGTTTTTGATCTTGTTCCTTGGCCGCTTTTGCCCAATTTTGGGCGTGAGGTTCATGAAATTGGTGAAGAGGTTCATGCGATTTTGGCAAAGTCGATGATCCCGCTGCTCGCACTGCATTTGATTGGGGCGGTGCGGCACCAGTTCTTCATGCGCGATGGCTTGATGGAACGGATGGTCCCGGTGAAGCGCGTCTCTGTGTTCGGCTTTGCGCTGTTGGTCGCCAGTCTGGTGCTGGCCTTTGTCGCTGCGACATCTTGGCCGGCCCCGGGGGCGGTTGCTGCTGGAGAAGCGCTGCCGGACTTTAAGGCGGCACAAGCCACTATGCCCGTTCTGGTCCCCGCCGCGTCGTAAGGCACGCGGCTGCAGTTTAGCGCCTCGCGCCAAATAAGAGTTGAACGTGATGCGGTATAAATTTGTGGCGGCCTTGTTCCTCGCGACACTCCCCAGTGTCCCGGCCCATGCCGGTGTTGAGGGTTGGAAGACGGCCAGCGACATTGGCGCCTATTCCTTAATGGCTGTCTCGGTCGGTCTGCCCGCTCTGCAAGGCGATAAGGCAGGCGCTTTTCAGGCCGCCGGAAGCTTTGGCGCAACATCGCTGGTGACCGAAGGGTTAAAACAGACCTTTCCTAAAACCCGTCCGGACCTGAGTGATCGGAAGAGTTTTCCATCCGGGCATACTTCGCGATCCTTTTCTGCGGCGGCCAGCCTGATGAACCGTCAGGGCGCGAAAGTGGGTGTGCCGGCCTTTCTCGTCGCGGGATTTGTTGGGCTGGCCCGCGTTGAGGGTAAGAAGCATTATTGGACCGACGTTTTGGCGGGTGCTGCGATCGGCACGTCCATTGGTCTGCTGATCACGAAGGACCGGCCCGAGGAGGTAAAAACTGCCTTCGTCCCTTGGGCAGATGTGCAGGGTGGCGGCTTTACGCTGGTGTCGCGCTTTTAGGGACGGTCCGCGTCGGTGCTGCCCCAACGCCATTTCCAACCGCCTTTGGTGCGCGCGGCAATGAGCGGCAAAGAGATGAGCAAGAAGGCGGCAGTCCCAAAATTTGCTTCAGGGCTGTTGAAGCCAAAACCCCATCCGATGGCCACGCACACAGCCACAATCAGGCCGCAAACTACCCACCCCTGCCATGAGATCGGCAAGCCTGATCCATAACCATATTGTTTTGGCGCAAACCAAGGGGTTCTTTGTTTCACAGGCCCCCCAATCGCGTGATATGGCCCATTTTACGGCCCGGGCTGGAGGCGCCCTTGCCATAAAGGTGTAGGTGCGAAAGAGGGTCAGATGCCCATTCCAGCCATTTATCGGCATCTGCGCCAATGATGTTGCGCATTTCAACTTGCGGGGCTGCAAGCTTGGTTGAGGCGAGCGGCAGGCCAGCAACGGCCCGGATATGGTTTTCAAATTGAGAGGTGAGCGCCCCTTCAATCGTCCAATGGCCCGAATTATGAACGCGCGGGGCCATTTCGTTGAACACGGGTCCTTCATCGCTGGCAAAAAACTCGACCGCAAAGACGCCGACATAATCGAGCCGTTCTGCAATGCGGCGGCACAGGGCGCGGGCGGCAGGCACTTGTTCTAAAATCTTGGCATGGGCGGGCAGGGTTGATGTCGCGAGAATGCCATCTTTATGGACATTTTCCGGGGCATCCCAAAAGGCGATGCCGCCCTGTTGATCGCGCGCGCAGATCAGGGAAAATTCATGCTCAAAACGGATCATCTTTTCCAAGATAAGTGGCGCGCCGCCTGACAGGGCATCCCAAGCGGGATCGGCATCTGTTGGCTTCAGGATGCGGGCCTGCCCCTTGCCATCATAGCCGAACCGGGTTGTCTTCAAGATTGCCGGCGTCCCGATGCGGGCAATGGCAACGTCCAGATCAGCCCGGCTGGCGACTTCGGCCCAATCGGCGGTGCGGCCGCCGCAGTCTGCTGCAAATCGCTTTTCCCGAATTCTGTCCTGCCCGATTTCGAGCGCGTCGATCGGCGGATAAAGCGGTGCATTGTCTGACATGGATCGAAGAGGGGCCGTATCCACATTTTCAAATTCAAATGTGACGACATCGACGGATTTGGCAAAGGTGGCGAGGGCGGCGGCATCGCCATAATCCCCCTGTACCCATTTGGCGCACACATCGGCGGCCGGGCCGGTTTTCTCTGGGGCATAAATGAAGCAACGATAGCCAAGCTGTGCGGCCGCCATGCTCAACATACGGCCAAGCTGGCCGCCACCGATAATGCCAATAACTGCGCCGGGAGCCAGGGTCGTCATGCTGGTTCGGCTGCCACAT
>CAMAQU010000001.1 GCA_945860425.1 Sphingomonas paucimobilis | reverse complement strand
CGCAAGGACTAGCACAGGCCGATCTCTATCGGCGCAATTTTCAGCCCTCGCGCTGGCTCGACAAGCCCTATGTGATGGTCGCCAACTGGGCGATTGCGGCCCCAACGCTCGAGGAAGCGACACGACTCGCTATGCCCGCACGCATGATGTTTCATCATCTCATCCGAGGCGAATTAATCCCCGTTCCGTCAGTGGAAAAGGCTGCGCGCTGGGCCGTGGATCACGACACCCCGCAACCCAATCGACGCTCCATCATTGGCGACCCGCAGGAGGTGCAGGCAGAAATTGACGCAGTCGCTGCCCATTATGGCGCGGATGAAATGATGTTGGTCAACATCATGCCCAATCATGCGGCGCGCCGCCGCAGCTATGCGCTCTTAGCGGCGCAATATGGGCTGGCATCGCTCGCCCAAGCCGCTTAAGGGGCCTTTTTGACGATGATAAGAAGGACTTAAGAACATGGCCGATACGTTGACCTTTACGCTTGAAACCGGGGATGTTGTCATTCAGCTCCGCCCTGATCTTGCGCCCGGCCATGTCGCGCGCATTTCCGAATTGGCGCAAGAAGGCTTTTATGATGGCGTGGTCTTTCACCGCGTCATCAGCGGCTTCATGGCCCAAGGCGGCGACCCGACCGGCACAGGCATGGGCGGCTCTGAAAAGCCGGATCTAAAGGCCGAATTCAACGATGCGCCGCATGTGCGTGGTACCTGCTCTATGGCGCGGGCGATGAACCCGAACAGCGCCAACAGCCAGTTCTTCATCTGCTTTCAGGACGCGAACTTCCTGGATGGACAATATACGGTTTGGGGTCAGGTGACGTCGGGCATGGAACATGTCGATGCCCTGCCCAAGGGTGAGCCGCCCGCCACGCCCGGCAAAATCATCAAGGCGACCGTCGCCTAAGAGGAAAGAGGCTTTGGCCTCAATCTGATTGATAGAGGGTCACCAGCCAGTCGCGGAACAACCGCACTGGCTGGAGATCCAAAGCGCGCGGCCGACAGGCGAACCAATAGCTATAGGGGCTGCGCACCTCGACATCCGCAAACATGCGCACCAGCCGCTCATCCCCATAATCGGACAAAAGATTTTGGTGCAGAAAGGCGATGCCGAGGCCTTGAGCTGCCGCCTCCAGCATCAGCTGGCCCGAATCATAATAATCAATCGCCGCTGGTTCTAAATTGGGGAGCCCAACCGCGTCGCGCCAAGCGCTGAACGTATCGCCAAGCTCCCGGTGGATCATCACCGTCATTTCGCCTACCTGTTCTGGCCGGGTGATGGCATGCGGGCCTTGCACCAGCCGCCGTGCGCCAACGGTGTAGATATTGTCCCGATAAATGCGCACGCCATAAAGCGCAGGGTCAAGCGACTCAGCGAGCGCAATGGCGCAATCCAGCCCATCGCCCAGACGCGTGAGAGAATGGGCCGCCGTATCCAGATCAATATGCAGTGTCGGGTGGGCTTTGCGCAGCTCAGGGATATGCGGGATCAGCCGTTGAGAGGCGAACAAGGTCGGCACGCCGAGGCGCAAGCGCATCACATGATCGCGTGACGTCATCGTCTCAATCGCATCGCCCAGCGCGCCAATCGGGTCCACGACCAGCTCCATCAATTCCTCCCCACTTTCATTGAGGCGGATGGATTGGTGCCCCCGATCAAACAGCGGGCGGCCAACAAAGGCCTCCAATGTCTGGATTCGCCGACTGAGCGCGGGAGAGGAGAGGGACAGTTCTTCAGCTGCCGCCTTGATCGATCCAAGACGGGCCACCTGAACAAAGGCCTCAATGGCAGCAAGGGAGGGAAGGCGGCGCATGCAAGAAGATTAGGATACGATTGCAAAAATTGCAATCACGATTTTTCATTTCGCACTTGCACAAAAACTTGCTGCGGTGCATTCAGATCCTGCCTTTCAGGCATCCTCTCCTATACAAACTTTCATAGGCCAGTCCCTCGGGGCTGGCCTTTTTTTCGTTTGCCGCAGACGTGCGCAGCATTGACAGCGCACCAAGTCCACTTCGCGCCTGCAGCATAAATCCGGCTTTACTGCTCCGAAGAGGCGGCGGCGACCGGCTTTATTCGGACAAGGACATAGGGAATGAGCAGGGCAAGTATCGCGGCCGACAGGAAATAGGGCAGCGGGCCCCAGAGCTCATACAGGCCAACTCCAATAGAAGGACCGAGCACAAAAGCAGCGCCATTGACTGAAGTCACCCGTCCGGCGACCGAGCCTTGCAGTTTTCGGTCAACGGACAAGGAGGCCCCGGCTGTAAAAGCGGGCCTTGAAAAGCCGAACCCAATGCAGGCCAGCGCATAGGCCGTCGAAATGCCGTAAAGACTATCCGCGACACCGGTTGTGGCGCACCCAATCGCGGAAATGACAAGCCCAATCACCATCATCACCCGCGGCTCAAGATTGAACAGCGGAATCAGGCCCCATTGCACCAGCAAGGCCGCCGCCGCCCCGATCATCAAAACAATGCCGATGGCTTCTTGAGAATCGGCCAGCGGAAGATGCAGCCGATCAATCACCAAAAAGCCAACGGCCTGTCCCGTCATCGCCTGCGCATGGCCCATGATCAGGCCCAACAGCATCCAAGGCCAGATTCGCGGGTCTCTCAGTGCCAAGGGCTTGGATTGGGGGGAGGTGGCGACCGTAACACTACCCCCCGTTGGCGCGCCGCCGATGGAGGGGTAGCTGACAGCCGCCCCGCGCCCCGCATCAGACGGGGTGTCATCGCGCAAATAGCGCCAGACGAAAAACAGAACGACGCTGCCAAAAGCTGCAAAGATAAAGGCGGGCCCAGCCAATCCAACAACGGGAAGGCCAACCAGCCAAGGAGCCGCTGCCGGGCCCAAAATTGTGCCCAGGCCAAAGGCAGAGCCCAGCATGGTCAAGGCCTTTGTCCGTTCCTTGCGCGATGTTCTGAGCGCGACCATGGCCTGTGCTGCAGGTGGAGCTGCCGCGCCGAAAAAGCCATAGAGCATGCGCGCAGCAATAAAGGCAAGCATCGTCACCAATGGCCCCAAAACCCCGTGCAGACCGAGCGACAAGACAAGGCCGCACAGCCCAACCGACGAGATAAAGCCCACAAGGCCGAGCATGACCATTTCGCGCCGCCCATCCTTATCGGATCGACGGGCCCAGCGGGGTGCCGTGAACACCCAAATCGCGGCCGACACGGAAAAGGCAGCCGCGATCACACTATCCGCAACCCCAATTGTCCGCCCCAAGGTCGGCAGAACCGATTGCAGAGCTGTATTGCCGGCCCCCGTGATCAACATGACCAGAAACAGCAGCGTAAAATCTCGCTTATTGGCCTTCAGATCAACCATTGCGCGTCCAATCATAGCTGCGGTCTAGTGTCGCAATATCGAGACTATAGTGTCGATACCAGCGGGCACGGCCAAGATCGCGAATGGCGGCATGATCGGGGTGGTCGCGCCAAGCCTTGGCCGCCGCTTCATCAGCCCAATAGCTGACCGTGATACCAAAGCCATCTGCCCCCCGGGTAGAGCGAAGCCCCTGAAAGCCGGGCTGACGCTCGGCCAATGCCACCATGTCGGCGGCGGCCTTTTGGTATCCTGCCTCATCTTCGCTTGTGCGTTGTGCAGCAAAAATCACTGCTATCAGGCCTTGTCGCTCCATGCTCATGCCCGTTCGTTAGTCTCGCTCTCCCACTGAGGATAGCCCTTTGTTCGTCTACATAGAGGTTGCAAGCGAAGCGCAGAGCCGATAGCGCGCGGCTCATTCTTGTCATCGGGGGATTTTCTGTGACCAATGCCCAGCTGGATGTTGTTGCCGTCGGCAATGCCATTGTTGATATCATCGCCGCCGCCAAAGACGATCTAATCGTCGCCGAAGGCCTGACCAAAGGCGGAATGCAATTGGTCGATGCCCCGCGCGCAGACGCCCTCTACGCGAAAATGGGCTCCGCTCATGAAGTCAGCGGCGGGTCTGCGGCAAACACCATTGCCGGCATGGCCGCCCTTGGCCGCAGATGTGGCTTTATCGGGCAAGTCGCCGATGATCAGTTCGGCAAAGTCTTTTCGCATGATATTCGCGCGCTGGGTGTAGCCTTTTCAACACCGATGCGGGGCGAAGAGCCGCCCACGGCCCAATGCCTCATCTTCGTCACGCCCGATGGGCAGCGTACGATGAACACTTTTTTGGGCGCATCCCAATATCTGCCTGCCCAAGCGCTGGATCGCAGCATGATCGAGCAAGCCAGCATTCTCTATCTTGAAGGCTATTTGTGGGATCCTGAAGAGCCGCGCGCCGCCATGCGGGAAGCCATTGCCATAGCGCGTGGCGCGGGCCGCAAGGTCGCCTTCACCTTGTCTGACAATTTCGTGATTGATCGGCATGGCGATGATTTCCGCGCGCTTCTGGCCGAAGGGAAGATCGATATTCTCTTTGCCAATGATGGGGAAATCCGCACGCTGATGGGCAATGATGATTTGGAAGCAGCCGTGGCCGCTGCCGCGCCTCTCGTGGAAACGCTGGTCGTCACCCGCAGTGAAGAGGGCGCACTTGCCATATCCGGCGGTGAGCGGGCCGATGTGCCTGCCGAACCCGTGGACAAGGTGGTCGATACCACCGGGGCGGGCGATCTCTTTGCCGCAGGCTTTTTAACGGGTCGGGCCGAAGGGCGTTCGCTTGCAGACTGCCTCACCATGGGCGCCATTTGTGCAGCGGAGATTATTTCGCATTACGGCCCCCGGCCAGAGGCGGATTTGCGGGCGCTTGTTGCCGCGCGCCTCGGCTAACATCAATCTCTTTGGTAGGATAAAAAAAGGGGAGGCTTTTGCCTCCCCTTTTCATGTCGTGTGCGGCACATCCTTAGTCGGCTTTGTGCGCCTCATTCAGGCCGCGGCCAACATGGCTGCGCGAGCGGCTATAGAGGAAATACACCACCAGCCCGATCAGCGCCCAGCCAAGGAACATGAGTTCCGTATAGCCCGACAGCTGGAAGAACAGGAACACGCATCCCGCCGCCGCCAACGGACACAAAAGCCAAACAAAGGGCGTGCGGAACGGGCGATGCCGCGAGGGATCCGTCCGACGCAAGATCATGACACCAAGCGCCACTGTGAAAAATGCAAACAGCGTGCCTGAGTTGGAAATATCCGCCAGCTTACCCACGGGAAACAAGGCCGCGAAGATCGCCACAAAAACGCCCGTGCACATTGTGACGATATGCGGCGTGCCATAGCGGGGGTGGAGGCGCGAAAACACATCCGGCAAAAGCCCGTCACGCGCCATGACGAAGAAGATGCGGGTTTGCCCGAACATCATCATCAAAATGACGGACGGCAGAGCCAATCCAGCGGCCACAGCGACCAGATCGCCCGCCCAGCCATGGCCGATTTCACGCAAGACAAAGGCCAAAGCATCATCCGATTGCGCCAGGGCCCCGCCCGGCTGCGCACCGATGGTGCCAATTGCGCCTGCCGCGACCAGCAAATAGATGACGGTGCAGATGCCCAAGCTGCCGATGAGGCCGATTGGAATATTGCGCTGCGGGTTGATTGTTTCTTCCGCCGCGGTTGAGACCGCATCAAAGCCAACATAGGCAAAGAAAATGGAGGCAGCGGCCGCCGACACACCCACCGTCACCATGTTGTTGGTGATTGGATCAAGGACTTCATTGGCAAAAAAGCCATTGGGCATGAAGGGCGCAAAATTGTCGCTGGTCACAGCCGGCAGTGCGAGCACCAGAAACAGCGCTAGTGCGGATACTTTAATCGCAACCAGAACCGCGTTGAAGCGCGCGCTTTCCTTCGTCCCGACGATCAGCAGCGCCATACAGACAAGGCCGATCAACATGGCGGGCACATTGATCAGCCCCGCGGTTTCACCCACGCCGACGGGATCAAACGGCCCCTTCACAAAGGTGTTGGGGATGTCTGTTTTGAAGACTTCCTCAACCAGACTGACCATATAGCCAGACCAGCCAACCGACACGGCAGACGCGGCAATGGCATATTCCAGCACCAGCGCCCAACCCACGATCCAAGCGACGATTTCCCCAAAAGTCGCGTAGCTATAGGTATAGGCCGACCCAGATACGGGGACCATGGCGGCCAGTTCAGAATAGCAAAGCGCGGCCAAGCCGCAGACAATAGCGGCGATAATGAAGGAGATCATCATCGCAGGGCCAGCTTTATCTGCCGCCGCCGCTGTCAGAACGAAGATGCCGGTGCCAATAATGGCGCCAATCCCCAGCATGGTGAGCTGCAACGCGCCCAGCGTTCGCGTCAGCGATTTTTTCTCCGCCGTCGCCAAAATCGCATCAAGCGGTTTCACGCGTCCAAACAACATGAACTTCTCCCAAAGATATCTGCTTTGGGTCGGCAACCTAAGCGTTAATGCAGATCACGCAACAAAATATCAGCGCGGCAGCATTGCACCCATCTGTTTTCCCCCGAAAATATGGATGTGGAGGTGGGGAACCTCCTGATGGCCATGGCCGCCAATATTGGCGAGCAGCCGATATCCGGGGGCAGGAAGACCCAATTCGCGTGATACATGGCCGACCGCGCGGATGAAGCCCGCAATTTCGGCCTCGCTTGCCTTGGCCGAAAAATCATCCCAGCTCACATAAGCGCCCTTGGGAATGACGAGCACATGGACGGGCGCCTGCGGATTAATGTCGTGAAAGGCGAGTGCCCAATCATCTTCATAGACCGTGCGGTTGGGAATTTCCCCCCGCAGGATTTTCGCAAAGATATTCTGATCATCATAAGGGGCAAGCGCATCAATGGGCATGGTCACTCCGTCCGTGCAGCTTTTTCAACAAGGCCCGACACACCGTCGCGCGCCTCCAACTCCGCCAGCACATCCGCGATCGACACATCGCAATCCGCGAGCAGCATGAGCAGGTGAAAGACAAGATCGGCCGCTTCTTTGGTGAGCGCCGTCTTATCTTCGGTGAGGGCGGCAATCACCGTTTCTGTTGCCTCTTCCCCCAATTTTTGGGCGATCTTGCCGCGACCGCGCGCCGCAAGCTTGGCAACATAGGATGTGGTTGGATCAGCCGCACGGCGGGCGTGGATAATGGCTTCCAGACGGGTGAGAGTGTCAGACATGACTGCCATGTGCGCGCAGGCGGTGCGGCGCGTCAAGCCACCGGGTGACGAACAGGAAGGCCAGCGGACGCCAACGCGCGATGCGCATCGCCCAGCGTCGCCTCGCCAAAGTGAAAGATCGATGCCGCCAGCACGGCGCTGGCATGACCTTTGGTGACGCCCTCCACCAGATGATCGAGCGTCCCAACCCCGCCAGAGGCAATGACAGGCACGCGCACGGCATCGGCAATCGTGCGGATCAGATCGAGATCATAGCCATCGCGCGTGCCATCCCGATCCATCGAGGTGACCAATATCTCGCCCGCCCCCAAATCTGCCAAGTGCAGCGCATGGGCAATGGCATCAATGCCGGTTGCCTGTCGTCCGCCATGGGTGAAGACTTCCCAATGATCGCCCGACCAACGGGCATCAACGCTGGCGACCACACATTGGCTGCCGAAACGATCGGCAATATCGGCGACCAGCTCCGGCCGTGTGACCGCTGCACTGTTGACCGCGACCTTATCGGCCCCCGCCAGCAACAGCGCCCGGGCATCGTCCGCAGTGCGGACGCCGCCACCCACGGTGAGAGGCATGAAGCACACTTCTGCTGTACGGGCGACCACATCGAGGATCGTGTCGCGTCCTTCATGGCTTGCGGTAATATCGAGGAAGCACAGCTCATCAGCGCCCGCTGCATCATATGCGCGTGCCGCCTCCACCGGATCCCCTGCATCAATGAGATCAACGAAATTTACACCCTTCACAACGCGGCCATTGGCGACATCGAGACAGGGAGTGACGCGAATGCGCACGCTCATGCCGCCGCAACCTTCAGCGCATCAGCGAGATCAAGCCGCCCATCATAAAGCGCGCGACCCGTAATCACGCCCTCAATCCCATCCCCAACATGCGGGGTAAGGGCATGAATATCCCCAATGTCCGCGACACCGCCTGAGGCGATCACGGGAATGTCAGTCGCGCGGGCCAGCGCAATGGTCGCCTCCACATTGCAGCCTTTCAAAAGGCCATCGCGCCCCACATCGGTGAAAAGAAGGGCAGCAACCCCGGCATCCTCAAAGCGGCGGGCCAGATCAACAACGGGCATGTCAGAGGTTTCGGCCCAGCCATCGGTTGCGACAAAGCCATCACGCGCATCGACCGCCACAACAATCTGGCCAGGGCAGGCGCGCGCCGCGCCCTTCACAAAATCCGGGTCTTTGAGCGCTGCTGTGCCAATGACGATGCGGGCAATGCCCAGCGCCAGCCAATGATCAACCGACGAGCGGTTGCGAATGCCCCCGCCCAGCTGCACCCGGCCGGGAAAGGCGCGCACCACCGATTCGACCGCCCCGGCATTGACGGCATGGCCCGCAAAGCTGCCATCCAGATCAACCACATGCAGATGATCAGCACCCGCCGCGGCAAAGCGATGTGCTTGTGCTGCGGGGTCATCACCATAGACCGTCGCCCGATCCATATCGCCCTGGGCCAGCCGGACGACCTGGCCGCCCTTCAAGTCAATGGCTGGAAAGATGATCAGGCTCACGGGCACCACTCCAAAAAGCGGGAGAGAAGGGCGATGCCATAATGCTGGCTTTTTTCCGGGTGAAATTGCACGCCCGCCACATTGTCCCGGCCAATCGCCGCCACCAAAGGCGCGCCGTGATGGGTGTGCGCCAGCACATGATCACCCGAAAAGGCAAAGCTGTGCAGAAAATAGGCTTCCCCCGGCAGGATCAACGGGTGGTCACCAACGGGCACCACATCGTTCCAGCCCATATGCGGCACTTTGATCGCGGGATCAGAAGGCGTGATCTGGCGGACGCTGCCCTTGATCCAGCCCAGCCCTGTATGGCGGCCATGTTCTTCACCCGCTTCGGCCATCAACTGCATGCCCACGCAAATGCCTAAAAAGGGGCGGGCCTTTTTGCCCGTCGCTTCATTCAGCGCGTCAATCATCCCGGGAATGGACGACAGCGCCCCCATGCAATGGGCAAAGGCCCCAACACCGGGGAGAACAATCCGGTCTGCCGCCAGCACCCGAGCCGGATCAGCGGTAACGTCGACCGCTTCTGCTCCCGCCGCCCGCAGCGCATTCCTCACCGATTGGAGATTGCCCGCACCATAATCGATGAGGGCAAGGGTCACAGTCGCCCCTTGGTCGAGGGAATGGCGTCTGCCTTTCGGCCATCAATCTCCATCGCAACGCGCAGCGCACGCGCCAAAGCCTTGAAGCAGCTTTCCACTATGTGGTGGTTATTGGTGCCGTAGAGATTTTCAATATGAAGGGTGATTCCCGCCGCTTGGGCAAAGCTATGGAACCAATGTTCGATCAGCTCCGTATCCCATTCACCCAGACGCGGCGTGCCAAATTCTGCCTTGAAAACAAGCCAAGGCCGCCCCGAAATATCGAGCGCACAGCGCGTCAGCGTTTCATCCATCGGCGCATAGGCATGGCCATAACGGGTAATACCCTTTTTATCGCCCAGCGCCTTCAACACGGCTTCACCAATGGCAATGCCCGTATCTTCGGTTGTGTGGTGCTGATCAACATGCAGGTCGCCGACCGTGGTCACCTTCAAATCCATGAGCGAATGGCGCGACAATTGCTCCAGCATATGATCGAGAAAGCCGATGCCGGTTGAGACCTCATAGAGGCCGGTTCCATCAAGATTGACCTCGACCTCGATCTTGGTCTCACTGGTGTTGCGCTGAATCGTGGCGGTTCGCATGGGCAAAGGCCTATAACGCCCTTCGCCGCGCGTGCAACTGCTTGACCCCGCATGCCCAAACGTCCAACGTTAGATCATTATGACCGACGACATGCCCGACAGCCTGATTCCCTATGATGATATCGTCCAAGAGGCGCTGCGCGCCGTGGTGGGCCGGGTATTGAGTGGCATCCAATCCAATCTGGATTTGCCGGGCGGGCATCATTTTTATATCACCTTCAAAACACAGGCCCCGGGCGTTGCGATCCCCGATCATCTGCGGCAGCGCTTCCCCGATGCGATGACTGTTGTTCTCCAAAATAAATTTTGGGATTTGGTCGTCGATGATCAGGGCTTTGAAGTCGGCCTGACCTTCAGCCAAGTCCCGACCAAGCTCAGCATTCCGTTTGCCGCGATCACCGCCTTTGTGGATCCAGCGGTTGAATTCGCCCTGCATTTTCAAGTGCCCGATGATGAAGAGGCCCCAGCGCACGGCATTGCCGAAAATGATGGGCCGAGGGCTGCCCCGATTGAGGATGGATCCAACGTCGTCACCGTGGATTTCGGCCGCAAGAAATGAGCGAGACGCGGGTCGAAAGCGATAGCTTTGGGCCGATCTCCGTTCCTGCAGCGGCCTATTGGGGCGCCCAAACCCAGCGCAGTCTCGAACATTTCCCCTTTGGTCCGCAGGAGCGGATGCCGATGGAGATTGTCCGCGCGCTGACCATCGTCAAACTCGCCGCCACCCGCGTCAATCGGGCGCATGGTTTGCCCGGCCCCCTTGCCGACGCGATGGAACAGGCCGCCCATGAAATTTTACGCGGCGACATGGCGGATCAATTTCCGTTGGTGATCTGGCAAACAGGATCAGGCACCCAGACCAATATGAACGTCAATGAAGTCATTGCCGGGCGCGCCAATGAGGTGCTGACGGGCAAGCGTGGCGGGACAGACCCTGTCCACCCCAATGATCATGTCAATAAAGGCCAATCTTCCAACGATGCCTTTCCAACCGCGCTGCATATTGCGGCGTCAACCGCCGTGCGGCATCGCCTGCTGCCTGCCCTGGACACGCTTCAGACGGCACTTGAGGCGAAGGCACGGGACTGGGCCGATATCATCAAAATCGGCCGCACCCATTTGCAGGATGCAACCCCGCTGACACTGGGTCAGGAATTTTCGGGCTATGCCCATCAACTCTATCGCTGCGCAAAGCGGATTGAACCGGCCATAAGTGCCGGAACGGATAGGCTGGCCATTGGCGGCACGGCAGTGGGCACGGGCCTCAATGCCCCGCCGGGCTTTGCACAGGCCATGTGCGCGGAGATTGCGCAGATCACAGGCCAGCCTTTTGCGCCCGCCCAAAACGCCTTTGAGGCGCTGGCCGGGCAAGAGCCGCTGGTGCATCTCTCCGCCACGCTCAGCACTTTGTCGGTCGCGCTGACCAAGATTGCCAATGATATCCGCCTCTTAGGGTCCGGCCCACGCGCCGGACTTGGGGAGCTGCGCTTGCCGGAAAATGAGCCCGGCAGCTCCATCATGCCGGGCAAAGTCAACCCAACCCAATGCGAGATGCTGACCATGGTGGCCGCCCAAGTGATGGGCAATCATCAGGCCGTGACCATTGGTGGGCTGCAGGGCCATTTGGAGTTAAATGTGTTCAAGCCCATGATTGGTGCGAACATCGTGCGATCCATTGATTTGCTGACAACGGGCATGACCAGCTTTGCCACCTATTGCATCGCCGGACTGGAGCCGGATCGCGCGCGCATTGCGGACCTTGTGGATCGCTCCCTCATGCTGGTCACCGCGCTTGCGCCCGAAATTGGCTATGACAAAGCGGCGCAAATTGCCAAGCATGCGCATGAAACGGGCAGCAGCCTGCGCGCAGCGGCCTTGGCGCTTGGGCTGGTCGATGCCGCCACATTTGATCGACTGGTTCGGCCAGAGGCGATGCCGTCGAAAGATTGACCTTCGCGCCGGACCGTTGCAAGAGCGGCCATGGCCCAAACCGACCCCAAAGACCCGCATAAGTTTAAGCGCCGCGGCATATTATTCATTGTCTCCTCGCCCTCGGGTGCGGGAAAGTCGACCATTTCGCGCAAACTTCTGGCGTCTGATCCGGGGCTGGAAATGTCGGTCTCGGCAACCACGCGCCCGCCCCGCCCCGGCGAGGTGGATGGCAAGGATTATCATTTCGTCAGCCTCGATGGCTTTCGCCAGATGGTGGCCGACAATGACTTTCTGGAATGGGCGCATGTCTTTGACAACCGCTATGGCACGCCGCGTGCGCCGGTGGAAAAGGCCCTGGCAGAAGGACGCGATGTCCTGTTCGATATTGATTGGCAGGGCGCACAACAGCTCTACCAGCAGGCGGGTGGCGATGTTGTCCGCGTGTTTATTTTCCCGCCCTCACTCGATGAGTTGGAGCGCCGCTTGCGCGCCCGGGGCACCGATAGCGATGCGGTAATTTCAGGCCGTATGGCCCGCGCAAATAGCGAAATCAGCCATTGGGATGGCTATGATTATGTGCTCGTCAATGATGATGTGGACCAATGCTTCGTCCATGTGAAAGCGATCCTGGACGCCGAACGGCTCAAGCGCAGCCGCCAGACCGGGCTGATCGGCTTTGTCCGCAGCTTGGCCAAATCCGCCAAGGATTAAGCGCGGAGCAATTCCAGAAAATGGCAGGCGGCCAGAAAGTCCCGCCGCCGGGCATCCCGGGCGTCCAGCGCCCAATCATCCTCGCCCCAAAGCTCGGCCTGCCAAAGCTCATCTAAATGGGCCAAGTCAAAGGCATCGCCCGGTAAGACCGCCTCTTCCATCAGGGCCAGGCTGATGACCAGAGAACCGCTGATCGTGACAAGGGGGGAAAGTGCGGCCAATTGATCGGCAGACGCCGCCGCCACGGCCGCCCCCAGCCGCAGGACAGTCGCCATCGGTTGGGGTCGATGCATGACGCCTTCCACCAGCGTGAAGTCAACGTCATAGCGGCTGCGCGCCCAATCGAGCAGCGGGTCCCAACGCTCGGCCTGCCGCGCAATCAGATCTGGCGGACTTTCTGCGCGATAGCAGAGCAATTCTGTTTCCCCATAAGCGGCCATCCCGGCAGCAAAGGCCCCATGCTCTGGCGCGACCCGGTCGATCGCGGCATTGGCAAGGCCCGTCAGCGGCATGGCCTGGGGCAGAATCTCCTCGCCCTGATTGGCCCATTCCGCCGCCACTTGGTGGGCCAATCGCGCATTGGGCAGAATCAACAGGGCGCGCGCCGGCGTGCGCACGGGCCGCCCATCGAGCAACAGCCCACATTCGTCCGTAACCGTCACCTCTTTATAAAACCGCTTCATTCCGCCTTATCCCGCCAGCGCCGTTTCAGGTGGATGGGCAGCCGATAAAATCCACCAATGCCTGCGAAGAAGAGCAGATAACCAAACCAAGGCATAAGCTCTGGCAAGAGCTTGCCGGCCAAATTGGCAATGCCCGCAAAGACGAGCGCGACCGCGCCAAAGCGCACAAGATTGAGCAGCATGAAGCGGCTGCGCGCGACATCTTCCGGATCGGTCATTGGACGGCCTCGATGATTTGGTCTGGGTGGCTGGCAATATGAAAAGCGCCCGCCGCCCACAGATCGTCCGCATCATGATAGCCCCAGTCCACGCCAAGCGACCGGGCGCCCGCGGCCCGGCCCATCGCCATGTCAAAGCTGGTATCGCCAATCATGATGGTTGTGTGGGGGGCGGCCCCCGCCTCCGCCATCGCTTCATAGGCCATGGACGGGTGGGGTTTTGACGGGTGACGATCCGCCGTTTGCAGCGTCACAAAGCGATCCCTCAGACCATGATGACGCAAGCACAAATCAAGCCCGCGATCCGACTTTCCCGTGGCCACGCCCAATAGCCAACCCGCCGCCTCCAGCGCATCCAGCGACGCGACAATGCCATCAAACAAAGGTTCATCCACTTCGCCCTTGGCGCGCATCGTCTGAAAGGCGGTTTTATAATCGTCGGCCAATTGAATATGGAGCGCGGGCGGCGCATCCGGCAGCAAGGCCTGCATGGCGGAAACTAGGCTGAGGCCGACAATCTGGCGCGTCGCCGCGCGCGCGGGCGGCGCCAGCCCCGCCCGAACAAAGGCTGCATCCATGCATTGGATAATGCTGTGCTGGCTGTCGACCAGCGTCCCATCACAATCAAACAGCGCGAGCTTGTTCATCTCCAGCTGCCTCAGCGGCGCTTGGTCCGCGCGGGGGCTGCCGCCTTGCCGCGGCTGCGCCGTTCGCCCTTACGATCCTTGCGCGCGGTTTTGGCTTTTTGCGCCTGCACCCGCTTTTTGCCCTCTGCCGTCTCTGAAAACTTAACTTCATCGAGCGGCAAGGCATCGCCATCCATCAGGTTAAAGCCCAAATCTTTGAGACTCTCGGCAAAATGCGGCGGCAAATCTGCCCGCACTTCCAGCTGCCCGCCATCGGGATGATCCACCCGCAAACGGCGCGCATGAAGATGCATTTTGCGGCTGATCGTTCCCGTCAAAAAGGCATCTCTGCCGCCATATTTGCCGTCGCCCACAATGGGGTGGCCAATGGCGGCCATATGCACGCGCAGCTGGTGGGTGCGCCCGGTAAAGGGCTGAAGCTCAACCCAAGCAGCATTATTGCCCGCCCGATCGATGACGCGATAGCGGGTGCGAGCTGCCGCCCCTTCTTTTTCATCGACCTGCATTTTCTCGCCGCCAGATCCGGGCTGTTTGGCGATGGGCAATTCAATCATACCATCTTCAATTGACGGCACGCCGACGATAATCGCCCAATAGACTTTGCGCGCGGTGCGGCTGGAAAAGCTTTTGGAAAATGCCGCCGCCGCACGCGAGGTGCGGGCCACGAGCAGAACGCCCGATGTATCCTTATCCAGCCGGTGGACCAGCTTGGGCCGCTGATCCAGTTCGTACCAAAGCGCATCGAGCAGACCATCGACATGTTCGGTCGTCTTGGTGCCGCCTTGCGTGGCAAGGCCGGGCGGCTTGTTGAGGACAAGCGCCGACCTATCCTTATGAATGACACAGCTTTCGGCAAAGGCCATCTGATCATCGGTCAGGCGGGGCGGTTCCTTTTTCGGCTTGGCAGAGGCGACCACGGGTTCCGCCGGGGGGACACGAATCTGTTGCCCAGATTCAATCCGATCGCCCGGCGTGGCCCGCTTTCCATCGATCCGCAGCTGGCCCGTGCGGGCCCAGCGCGAGACAGTGTTAAAGCTGGCATCGGGCAGATGGCGCTTAAACCAACGGTCCAGCCGAATGCCGTCATCTTCGACATCGACGGTGAATTGGCGGACATGATCGGTCATGCGCGCACCAGCTGATAGCCCAGCGCCAAGGCGCCGATTGAACCGAGTACAGAGGCCCCGGCATAGAGCGCCGCCAGACCCCATTGGCCGCGTTCAATCATCTGAAATCCTTCAAGGCTAAAGGCCGAAAATGTTGTGAACCCGCCCAATATGCCAACGCCTGCAAAAAGGCGCATCTCCTCTGACGCCGTGCCTTTCAGCACCAAGGCGGCGAGCACGCCCATCAACAGCCCACCCGCCAGATTGACGAGGAAGGTGCCCATGGGCCAGCCGCCTTTGGACGCCAACATGGTGGCGACCAGATAGCGCGCGCCAGCACCTATGGCGCCGCCAAGCATAACAGGGAAAATCGGGTACATGGCGGTGCCTTAGCCCGACTGGGCCAAGAAGAGAAGCTTTGCCGCCCGGGTGCCTGAAACGGTCCGGTAAATCAGGCCGCTAAATAGAGAGACTGCCCGTCACGCAGGTCACACAGACCCCGCCGACATGCACATCCGCGCCTTCAATGCGGATATGCACCTGCCCATCGCGTCCAACCTCTCTGCCTTGGGACGCCAGATAGGTGTCGCCATCCCCAATTTGCCCTTTCAGCAACCGATAAGCGGCAACTGCGCCATTGCCACTACCGCAGACCGGATCTTCGGCAATGCCGTCGGCCGGGGCGAAGGATCGGACGCTAATCCCTTGGGGGGTGATCGCAAAAAGCGTGAGGCCCGTTGTCCCCTGCGCCCGATCATAATCGGCAAGCGCTGCCAGATCAGGGGCCAAAGCTGACAAGGCCTGAGCAGAGGTGACTTCGCCAATCACCCAGCGCGGGCCAACATCCAAAACTTGAGGGGCATCCGCCAAAATGGCCGATCCGCCCAAGGCGGCGGCGAGCCGATCTTCGTCAGGCGCTGGGCTGGCCGCATAGCGGGGCAGGCGGAAGCTGCGCATGGCCCCGTCGATCGAGACCTCGACCAGCCCGACCGCGCATTGCTGAACCAGCTTGCCGTTGACGGGCGTCACACGCCCGGCCTCCAGCGCTGCATGGGCCGTGCCCAATGTTGGATGACCGGCAAAGGGCAATTCGGCGCGCGGCGTGAAAATGCGCACGCGATAGCTGGCAGCCGAATCCTCGGGCGGGAGGACAAAGGTTGTTTCCGACAAATTGGTCCACTGCGCCATTTGCTGCATCTCAGCATCCGACAGGCCGTCTGCATCCAGCACAACAGCCACCGGATTGCCGAACAGGGGCCGGCTGGTGAAAACATCCACTTGCATAAACGCGCGCATGGAACTCTCGCTCTGGTTAGGAGGCGGTTGAAACGAGCGTGATGGGTAACCCGTCCCGTGGTTTCGGGATCGGCCAAGCCTGCCATTTCGCGCCACTGCCCGCGGGCAAGGTGATGCGATCTTCACGCAGCATGTGCCACATCAAAATCTTGATCTGCATATAGGCGAAATGCAGGCCAAGGCACATATGCGCGCCGCCGCCAAAGGGCACCCAGGCATATTTATGCCGGGCTTTAACCTGCTCTGGCGCAAAGCGCATTGGATCAAATTTTTGGGGCTCTGGCCAAAGGTCCGGCATCATATGCGTATAGGCCGGGCTGACGCCGACATAGGTTCCGGCTTTCAGGTGATAGCCGCCAAATTCAAAATCCCGCACCGCCCGACGCGGGATGGAGGGAACTGGGGCCATCAACCGCAGCGATTCCTTAAATGCATAATCGGTCAGCACCAGATCATTGAGGCGGTCATAAGGAAGATCATCCCCAGCAACGCCAAGGCCCGCCATTTCGTCGGCTAATTTGTCCTGCCATTCCGGATTTTGGCCGAGCAGCATGACCATGGAACTGGCCGATGAGGTGATCGTATCATGGGCGGCCATCATCAGAAAATTCATGTGATCGATAATCTCATCATCGGAGAGCGTCGATCCATCTTCATTGGTCGCGCGGCAAAACTGGCTGAACATGTCCTGCGCATTGCCCGCCCGGCGCTTGGGCACTTCGCGCCCGAAATAGTCTTTCAAAAAGGCGCGGCCGGCCACGCCCTTGGCCATTTTCGTGCCGGGAATGGGAACGCGCACCACGCCGACCGAGGCCTGCACCATATCGACAAAGGCCTGATTAATCTGGTTCGCTTCTGGCCCCCAAGGAATGCCCAGAAAGGATGTTGCCGCCAGATCGAGCGTCAGCGCCTTGATCGCGGGGTAAAAGGCAAAGCTTTTCCCGCGCCACGCCCGCATGCGGGCCGCAATCCCGGCATTCAGCGCTTCGGCATAAAGTTTCATCGGCTCAGGCTTGAACGCAACCGACAGCGCTTTGCGATGGCCGCGATGCTGTTCAAAATCCATCAGCATTAGACCGCGCGGGAAGAGCAGGTTGAGCACAGGGCCCCAGCCCTGTTCTGAGGAAAACAACTTATCCCGATCAAACAAGACCAGCTCATTGGCGTCCGGCCCCAACAGCTGAATATTGCGGCCGCCAAAGCTGCGTGCGCGGTAAATGGGGCCGAAGGTCGCGGCCATGTTGCGGGTGAAGGCATGGGGATCGCGCAATTGCGTGAAGGTGGTGCCGACCAGCGGCCAGCCATCGGTGCCGGGAATCTCATCCGTTGCGGATCGGGGCAGCACAGGCAGCCAATGCGGATTTGCCTCATGAGTATGCGCGTAAGCCATCAAATCTCCTCATCGCCGCGAGATCTTCGAGTCGCTGGCAGAGGAGGGAGGTAAGCAGCCAATCGCCCGCTTGCAATGCCACTCAAGGGTGGCCACCCTATGCGGATGCGAAATCTTCTTTCTCTCCTCATTGGGGCCATGGGCTTGATGCTTGTCGCCCTTGCCTTTCTTCCCCTGCTTGGCTGGGCCAATTGGTTCATTTTGCCAATGGCCATTATCGGTCTCGGCATTGGGGCGACCTCTAATCGCACGGCGGGGCGCAACCTCAACCTTGTTGTGATTCTGATCGGCGTCCTGCGCCTCAGCCTAGGCGGCGGAATATTTTGACACCCGTTTTGGGGACCCCCTCGGATTCTTAAATTATTAACCATTTGCGGCAATATCGTTCTTTTGATTGCAATTGTGCAGTCGGATTAAGTCGAATGAATGCAAATGGAGGATAGCCATGGCCTGGGGAACAAAGCTCACAGACGGTGACATTCGAAACCCAAATGAGGTTCCGAGCGGCAGCCTGATCAGCAGCGAAGTTGCGATCAAAGGAAATCTGGATGCCAAAGGGGATGTGCATCTCAACGGGGAAGTTCAGGGCGAAGTCATTTGTGACTTTTTCTCGCTTGGGGAAACCGGGTGCCTTAAAGGTGATGTGACGGCGCAGCGCGCGCGCATTGCCGGCAGAATTGAAGGGACGATTTCGGCCACAGAAATTGTGCTGGAAAAATCGGCCCGCGTCACAGGCGACATCCTCTATGATAGCCTGTCGGTCGAAGGCGGCGCCTTGGTCGATGGAAAATTATCGGCCAAAAATGGTGCGCGCAAAGATCTAAAGCTTGTCGCGAGCGGAGCAGACTGACGCGCGCACCTTGCGGCGGGCGAAAGTTGCTGGTGCATGGGAGGTCAATTTCGCCTAAAGGGCGGGGATGACGACCGATTTTCATCAGATTCCAACGCTTTCGCTCGCCGACCAGGGGCATGACCCAGAAGGTTTTGCCCAAGCCTTTGGCGCGTCATTCCGCCGCTTTGGCTTTGCGGTTGTGACAGATCATGGCATTGATCCAAAGCTGATCGACACCGCTTGGAAAGCGACCCGCCAGCTTTTTGAACTGCCCGAAGAGGCCAAGCGGCGTTACTATTCAGCAGAGCTTGCAGGGCAACGGGGATACACCCCCTTTGGCACCGAAATTGCCAAAGATGCAGCGCATGTAGACCTGAAGGAATTTTGGCATGTGGGCCGTGATCTGCCAGCCGGGCATCGCTTCCGCGATCATATGCCCGACAATATCTGGCCCACAGAACTTGCGGAATTTGAAGCCATCTTCACAGACATGTACGCCGCCTTTGACCGGGCGGGAAACCAGCTTTTATCTGCCATTGCCCGTTATCTTGGCCTTGCGCCGGATTGGTTTGCTGACAAGGTAGACCATGGCAATTCGGTGATGCGCCTGCTGCATTATCCGCCAATCCCCGCCGATGCGCCGGGTATTCGCGCCGGCGCGCATGGCGATATCAATTTGATCACGCTGCTTCTGGGCGCAGAAGAAGGCGGCTTGCAGCTGTTGACGCGTCAGGGCGAATGGCTCTCCATCGCGCCGCCCGAAGGCGCTCTCGTCATCAATGTGGGCGATATGCTGGAGCGGCTGACCAATAATCAGCTGCCCTCCACCATTCACCGCGTGCTCAACCCACCGCCGGAGCGCCGCCATATCCCGCGCTATTCCATGCCGTTTTTTCTGCATCTGGCCTCAGATGTTCTGATTGAGACCTTGCCAGGCTGCATAGATGCAGACCACCCCAATCTTTACCCCAGCCCCATCACCGCCAATGATTTTCTCGTTCAACGGCTGATTGAAATTGGCTTGAAGACTTAAGGCGCAGGGGTAAATTTCACAGTGCGGCAAAAGGGGCCAACACAGCCCTTGACTCGCAAACTGCCATCCGCCTGTTTTTGCAGCGTGGACCGATAGGTTTTGCCCGCCCGCGGATCGTAAATTTTGCCTTCCCATTCATTGCCCGACGCCTGAAATCCCAACAAAAGCGTAATCCCCTCAATCGGTCGAGAGCGGAGCGCTGGATCAGGATTATTCGCGTCCAATGCTCTGCCGCCGCCCGGCGGCGCTTTCAGGACTTTGAGCACTTTGCCGCAGACAACAGGGCCACATTGGCCAATTTGGACGATGCTGTCTTTTTCTTCGGTGTACCAGCGGCCATTTACAGGCGTGGCGGCCAGAGCCGGGGCCGTTGTCAGAGCCAGCACAAGGCCAGTCAGATACAAACGCATGGGGCAATTCTCCTCGCTCAATTCATCCTTGGCATCACAGCCTGTTGGTGCGATGACTAGGCCATGAAATGGAACGTTATGCAAGTCGCAGCCTTAAGCCTTATGGCCGCTGCACCCGCTTTGGCTGGCACCATCCGTGTCGCCGCTGGCCCCGACGCACAGGAACGCCTTCAGGCAGCCCTGATTGAGGCAAAGCCCGGCGATATGGTAGACGTGGACGCAGGCCGATTCGACCTGACAGATGGCCTCTCGCTTGATGTAAACGGCGTCACCATCCGTGGGGCCGGGCCGGACAAGACGATCCTGAGCTTCAAAGGGCAGCAGGCGGCAGGCGAAGGTCTGCTCGTCACGTCTGATGACGTTGTGCTGCGCGATTTCGCGGTGGAGGATGCGCGCGGCGACGGCATTAAATCCAAAGGCGCAGACCAGATCGTTTATAAAAATATTCGTGTCGAATGGACCGGCGGCCCCAAGGAGACGAATGGCGCTTATGGGCTTTATCCGGTTGAATCGCGCAATGTCCTGATTGACGGTGCGGTGGTCAAAGGCGCGTCAGATGCGGGCATTTATGTGGGCCAATCGCGCAACATCATCGTGCGCAATTCCACCGCGATGTTCAATGTCGCGGGGATTGAGATTGAAAACAGCTATGATGCCGATGTCCATTCCAACTTGGCCACGCGCAACACGGGCGGCATATTGATCTTTGATCTGCCCAATTTGCCGCAGCAGGGGGGGCATAATATCCGCGTGTTCAGCAATCGCGTGATTGCCAATGACACGCCCAATTTCGCGCCCAAGGGCAATATTGTGGCCAGCGTCCCAACGGGGACGGGCGTCATGGTTATGGCCAATCGCAACGTCCATGTGGTTGACAATGATCTGGCGGAGAATGGCACAACCAATGTGATGGTTGTGGCCTATCAGTCCGCCTTTACAGACAAGGCCTATAATCCCCTCGCCCGCGATGTGGTCGTGCGCAACAATCGTCATGGCCGGGCGGGCTTTGCGCCCGCCTTCCCCGGTGGGGCGGAATTGGCAGCGGCGATGGGCGGCCTATTTCCCTCCGTCTTTTGGGATGGCGTTGGCGGAGATTCGGCCAATGTCCACTTGGGCGATCCTGTCATGGCGATCTCGCTCAATTTGCCCGCACAAGGCGCACCCGTGACGGCGGCGACGCCCGGCCTTTATAAGGCCCCGGCCAGTCCCGCCCCGGCGGCGCTGCCGACCATCATGATGCCCGCCGCAATGGAGGCGGCCGCCCGGTGAGGCCGCTTATGCTGGCGCTGTTGGCGCCTCTGCTAATCAGCGCGAGCCCGGGCTCCCAAGCCAATGACGCCCTGATTCTGGGCGACACACTGCCACCCCGATTACAGGATTTTGGCTTGTTGGTGGATGGCCGCACGCCCACAACCGGCGTTCGGGCCTATCACCTCAACACCCCGCTTTTTTCCGATTATTCGGAGAAGTTCCGCTTCCTTTATGTGCCACAGGGGCAAAAGGCCGCGCTCAAAGGCGATGGCCTGATCGACCTGCCGGTCGGCAGTGTCCTCATCAAAAGCTTCGGCTATCCTGCCGATCTGCGCGCGCCAGACCGGGATGTACGGATCCTTGAAACCCGCCTGCTCATCCGCCGCGCCGCGGGTTGGGTTGCGCTGCCCTATGTCTGGAATGCGCAAGGGACAGAGGCGGTGCTCAAACGTGCCGGGCAGAGGATGAGCGTCAGCTGGACCCATTTTGACGGGCAGACCCGCACGATCAGCTATGCCGTCCCCAATGCAAATCAGTGCAAAGGATGCCATGTCTCGGGCGATGCCATCACCCCCATTGGCCCCAAGGCGCGCAATCTGAATGACGGGGTGCAGCTTCAGGCGTTGAAGCAGGCAGGCCTGCTGACAGGGTCGCTTAAAGGCCTGGTGCGCCTGCCCCATTGGGATCGGCCCGAAACCGGAAGTCTCAATGTCCGGGCCCGAGCCTATTTGGATGTGAATTGCGGCCATTGCCATAATCCAAAGGGGCCGGCCGACACATCGGGGCTTTGGCTCAATTGGGATCAGCCCGCCGACACCAATTTGGGCCTTTATAAGCGTCCAACGGCGGCGGGTCGCGGTAGCGTTGGGCTGGACTTCGCGATCAAGCCGGGCGATCCCGGTCAATCCTATCTGGTCGCACGAATGCAAAGCCTTGAACCGGGCATCGCCATGCCGGAACTTGGCCGCGCAACGGTGCACACCGAAGGCGTCGACCTGATCCGCCACTGGGTGAAGGACATGCCATGACCCATATAGCGGCGGTGATGCCCCCCGAAGATTAAGAGAGGAAACGCATATGTCGATCACAGGACGCTGCTATTGCGGGGAAGTCCAGTATAAAGCCGAAGGGCCGGGCTTTATGAAGTTTGAATGCTATTGCCGGGAATGCCGCTATATCTCAGGCGGCGGCCCCGTCATGGGCATGGCTGTCCTCAATGAAGGATTTGAGGTCACCAAGGGCAACGTCACCGGCTTTGCGCGGTCGGACATTCAGGGCGCTGTGACGCGGGAATTTTGCCCGACATGCGGCACGCATCTGTTCACCCGCGCGCCCAGCTTCCCCCAGGGCGTGATTCTGAAAATCGGCAGTCTGGATAATCAGGACGATTTCGGTGGCGCGGAATTTGCGGCCTTTGCCAGCGATGCCGAAGACTGGCACCGTCTGCCCACCGACATTCCAACGCATGATCGGTGGGTGCGATAACCCCATAAAGTATGAGGCTCTTTCATCTTCTGGGCAGGGCTGCCACATGACGGGGATGAAGCCGCTCCTCCTCTCCTCCGCCCTTGTCTCTTCCGCACTGATCACGCCATTCAGCCCGGCCTTTGGTGCGGAAGGTGAGATTATTGTCACGGGGCAGGCGCTGCCCGTGTCGATTGGGGGCGCCGCTTATGATGTGGCGCGGATTGACCGCGATCGGATCATCGCCACGGCGTCCGGCCGAATCGAAGATGTGCTGCGCGATGTTGCGGGCCTCAGCCAATTTCGCCGCAGCGACGCCCGCTCTGCCAATGCGACCAGCCAAGGGGCCACATTGCGCGGGCTGGGCGGCAATGCGTCTAGCCGCGCCTTGCTCGTGCTCGATGGTGTGCCGCAGAGCGACCCCTTTGGCGGCTGGATCAGCTGGCCGGCCTATGCGCCGGAACGCCTCGGCCAAGTGCGCGTCACGCGCGGTGGCGGATCGGGCATCTATGGGTCTGGGGCGCTGGCGGGCACGATTGAAATGGACAGTGTCGGCGGGGAGGCCAATGGCCTGTCCGCCAGCCTGGCCCAGGGCAGCCGCCAATCGGTTGAAGGCAGCGCCCTTTTGGGCGGGCGTGTCGGCAGCGGATTTGGCTTTATCTCTGGCAGTTACGCCCGCAGTCATGGCTTCATCCCAATTGTCGCCGGGCAGCGCGGCAGCGTGGATCGGCCCGCCCCTTATGAGCAGGCGACATTGGCCGCACGCGGTGTTGTTCCCCTGTCGGGCGAAACGGAACTTCAGGCGTCGCTGCTTGGCTTTACCGACCGGAGGGACCGGGGCACGTTTTTTTCCGAAAATGGCGGCGATGGCGAGGATGCGAGCCTGAGGCTTGTCCATCGCGGCAATTGGGGCGTGCAGGCGCTGGCCTATGTTCAGCTGCGCAAATTCACCAGCCGCGCCGTTGCCATCAATGCAGGGAGGACAACCGCGACCCCCTCCGTCGATCAGTTTAACGTGCCGTCCACCGGATTGGGCGGGCGGATTGAAGTGCGGCCCCCACTGGGCAAGGCGGTCGAGCTGCGACTGGGCGCAGATTGGCGGCGGGCAATTGGCGAAACCAATGAACTGTTCACCTATGTCGCAGGCGCCCCCACCCGCATCCGCGAAGCGGGGGGAACAAGCGATACCGCCGGAGCCTTTGCCGAGCTTTCGGCGCTGCATGGCCCGGTCACGCTGACGGGCGGCGTTCGGGCCGATCGCTGGTGGATCAAGAAGGGCCGCTTGCTGGAACGCACGCTGGCGACGGGGGCATCGTTGCGCAATGACATCGCGCCGGATCGACAGGGGTGGGAACCCACGGCGCGCGCCGGGATCGCCTTTGATGCAGGATCGATCATGCTGCGCTCTGCCGCCTATTTTGGCTGGCGCTTGCCCACACTGAATGAACTCTATCGTCCCTTTCGCGTCGGGGCCGATGCGACGGCCGCCAACCCCGCGCTCAAGCCAGAGACAATGCGGGGGGCCGAAATCGGGATGGATGTGCGCCCGGCAGATGGGCTGGTGCTGCGCGCAACCGCCTTCACCAACCGCCTGCGCGACGCCATTGGCAATGTCACCCTCGCAAGCGGCCCCGGCACGTTTCCCGGCGTCGGCTTTGTCAGCGGGGCCTATCGTCAGCGGTTGAATCTGGACGCCGTGCGCAGCCATGGGCTGGAGCTCGATGCCCGTTATGCCTTGGGGGATTGGGCATTGTCGGCGAGCTATGCCCTGTCCGATGCGCGCATCACGGGGACCAATGCCGCCCGCGCGCTCAACGGCCTGCGTCCGGCGCAAGTGCCCAAGCATATGGCCAGCGCCACATTGGGGTGGCGCACCACCTCGCTCACCGGTCGCTATGTCTCGGCCCAGTTTGAAGATGATGCCAATAGTCGGCGGCTTGGGTCTACCTTCACGATCGACGGCATTGTCGCTGTGCCGCTGAGCAAGCGGGTTTCGCTCGTTCTGCGGGGCGAAAATCTTGCGGACAAGACGGTCGATACTGCCATCAGCGCAACGGGCGTTGTCGAACGCGCAACGCCGCGCACGCTGTGGGTTGGTGTCCGCATCAACTGACAAAAGAGAGGCCGACACGTTTCCGTGCCGGCCCAGTAAGGTTCGCAGGAGGAACCTGGGGAGGGGCGCCGCTCAATGTGGGAGAGGAGTGCGACGCCCCAAACTTGTGACTGCGCTTAATAGTTATAAGCGCGTTCGCCATGGCTTGAGAGGTCAAGGCCTTCGCGCTCTGCATCTTCGCTCGGACGCAGACCCATGGTCTTGTCGAGGATGAAGAAAAGAACAGCCGACCCGATGCCAGACCAGAGCAGGGTGATGGCAACTGCCTTCACCTGCGTGATGACCTGACCTGCCATGTCATAGCTGCCGACGACCGCCGGGAAGACGGTGTAGTCGAAGAAGCCCTGGCCGCCGAGTGCGGGATCAGCGACAATGCCCGTGCCAATGGCACCAACAATGCCACCAACACAGTGAACGCCAAACACGTCGAGCGTATCGTCATATTTCAACTTGTTCTTCACAACAGCGACGAACAGGTAGCAAATGGGCGAGACGAGCAGGCCCAGGACAATCGCCGTCATTGGTGCGGCAAAGCCCGATGCCGGAGTGATCGCGACAAGCCCGGCCACAGCCCCTGTGACAGCGCCCAGAAGCGAGGGACGGCCATGATGGATCTGTTCAACAATTGCCCAAGCGACAGCAGCGGCAGCCGTTGCAACAAAGGTGTTGATGAAGGCGAGTGCGGCCAAGCCATTGGCTTCCAAATTGGAGCCTGCATTAAAGCCGAACCAACCCACCCAGAGCAGCGACGCGCCGATCATGGTCATGGTCAGCGAGTGCGGCGGCGTAGCTTCCCGGCCATAGCCCAGACGCTTGCCAATCATGAGGCAGCCGACAAGGCCCGCGATACCCGCATTAATGTGCACCACGGTGCCACCCGCAAAGTCGAGCGCGCCCATGCCCCAGAGCAGACCAACATCAGTCGGTGCATCGGCCAGGAAGTCGGGGCCAGCCCAATACCAAACCATGTGCGCAATCGGGAAATAGACGATCGTCAACCAGGCCACGACAAAGAGCATCAGCGGCGCAAATTTAATGCGTTCCGCAAAGGCCCCGACAATGAGCGCGGGCGTAATGCAAGCAAATGTCATCTGGAACACAACAAAGGCATATTCCGGAATATAGACATTGTTGGAGAAGGTGGCCGCCAGCGTTGTGGCATCTACGCCCTGAAGAAAGGCTTTAGACATCCCACCAATGAACGGCGTGCCGCTGGTAAAGGCGAGCGTGTAGCCCCAGCTCACCCAAACAAGAGCGGCAATCGACACGATCATGAACACCTGCATGAGCAAGCTCAGCATATTCTTGGTGCGGACAAGCCCACCATAGAAAAGCGCGAGCGCCGGAATCGACATGAGCAACACCAATGCCGATGAAATGAGCATCCAGCTTGTGTCACCTTTATCGACCATACTGGCCATTTGTTCGACGGTCGGGGCCTTAATTGGCCCGTCCTGCGCAAAAGCAGGGGTGGTTGCGATCATCGTCGCCGCCCCTGCAATCCATTTTGTGAATTTGGTCATATGTCCCCTGCTTATCTTTAGAGTGCGACCGCGCCCGTTTCCCCGGTGCGGATACGAACCGCCGCCCCAAGGTCGAGCATGAAGATTTTACCGTCCCCAATGGATCCGGTGTTGGCGGCTTGCTGAATGGCCTCGAGCGCGCGATCCGCGACGGCATCGTCGCAGGCGACCTCCACCTTCACCTTGGGCACCATGTTGGTTGAATATTCGGCCCCGCGATAAATCTCGGTTTGGCCTTTTTGGCGGCCGAAGCCTTTGACTTCGGTAACAGTCATGCCGGACACGCCAAGCGCGGTCAGCGCCTCGCGAACATCGTCCAGCTTGAATGGTTTGATAATGGCGATGATCAGTTTCATTAGACCCCCTTGGATTTGGTCAGGGACTACCAAGCAAGGGGCGTGCCAATTTTGACAATTGCCCGAAAACAGGGTGATACAGAGTAGAATCGACCCTTTATTCAGCAGAGGCCGCAGGACCATCTGCCCGATTCACAAGCAGCATCTCAGCGCTGCCTAAAAATTAAGCAGGTGAATCCGCATCAGCTGGGAGGCCAAGGAGCATCGGCCCCAAAAGCGCGACAAGCTTCACATCCATCGCGCAGCCTTCGGCACGTTTGCGGGCCATAAACTCTGCAACTTCGCCCAAGGGCACGCGGTGCACGATGATATTCTCATCCTCCACCCCGCCGCCATCGCCCACCTTCTCCAGCCCGCTGGCCCGGACGAAATAAAAGCTTTCACTGACCATGCCCGGGGAAGAATAAAACTCCCCAATCATCGTCACCTGCGTCGGGCGATAGCCGGTTTCTTCCTCCAGCTCGCGCGCGGCGGCAGCTTCCACCACCTCGCCTGCCCGTTCATCACCAACCAACCCTGCTGGCAGCTCAAGGCAAGGCGCGCCCAATGGCTCGCGATATTGCTCCACAAGCAGAACATGCCCGTCCTCAACCGCAAGGATCACCGCGGCCTTAATGCCGCGCGCGCGGGAGACATATTCCCATTTGCCCCGGGTCTTGGCGGTGATGAATCGGCCTTGCCAGACAATTTTTTCGGCTTCCGCGTCCTGCGTCACAATGTGATCAATCGATCGGGCAGTTCGTTTTTGTCATCTGCCGCGCGCGGGAAATGGGCGGCCAATATGTCCCCCACATCCGCAACGGCTGCCGCCATGCCCTCGCCGATGCGCCCCTCGCGCACGTGCACGATCATGTCCGCCATCGCATCGCCCCAGGCTGCTTGTGCGACTTTGGCGTGGATCGATTCATCCGCCACAATTTCTGCGCGATGCTCCGCAAGAGAGACATAGAGCAGAACACCCGTCCGCCCTGTTGTGCGGCGTTCCGCACCCACTCGGAAATAATTGATGGCGCGGCGCCGCACCCGCCCGGCAAGCACAGGGCGCGGGGTGAACCAAAGGCGCGCCGGCCGCCACAAGAGCAAAAGCCACATCGCCGCAAATTTGAGCGATGCAACCGTCATCGCCAGTTCAAGCACGGCGCGCGGCGTCCAATCAAAGGCCCAACGGCCGAGCAGACGATCGACAAGGCCCATGTAAAAATCCGGCAGTAAAACCAACGCGATCAAGGCCAGCAAGGCTACGCCCGCCGACCACCATAGAGCAACATCGGCATAATCATCCGACTGGTGCGTGATGATGGTGACAATCTCTCCCGAGGTCCGGTCCTCCGCCGCGCGGACGGCCGCGTCCACGCGCGCCTGATCCTCCGGCGTTATCTCAAGCCTGTGTGCCATCACCAACTCCCCGAGGCGCCACCGCCCCCAAAGCCGCCGCCGCCACCCGAAAAACCGCCAAAGCCGCCGCCGAAGCCACCGCCACGAGAGCCACCCCAATCACCCGGGCCCCAGATCATGACCGGCGCAATGCCACGATGCCGCCGTCCGCGCCGCCCGCCAAAAATGCCGGGCAAGACGACAAAGAGCAGCACAACTGCCCAGAAAATGAGCGCAATGGGAATGCCGCCCTTATGCTCTGACGGGGCGTCTGCCGCCTTGACGCGCGCAGCCGCTTCTTCTGGGGGAAGTTGCAATTGCTCCATAACCGCATCCGCCCCGGCCGTGATGCCACCGGGATAATCGCCCGCCTTAAACAAAGGCAAAATCTGCGTGTTGATGATCACGCTCGATAAGGCATCGGTCAAATAAGGCTCCAGCCCATAGCCCACCTCGATGCGCACCTTGCGATCCTTGGGCGCAGCGATCAGCAGCGCCCCATCATCCTTCTCCTTAGATCCAATGCCCCAGGCGCGACCCAATCGATAGCCATAATCCTCAATGGGATAGCCCTGAAGATCGGGGATGGTCGCGACAACAAATTGCCGCCCCGTGGCTTTTTCAAAACCCGCCAATTGCTGATCCAGCGCGCTTTCCTCCGCAGGCGGCAAGAGATTGGCCGCATCCACCACCCGCGTATTATTGGGCTTGGGGAAGCTCTGGGCAAAGCCGGGCGACCCGACCGAGGCCAGCAGGAGAAAGCTGACCAGTCCGCGCGTGACCCAGTTCATGGATGTGCCGTGGGTCAGAACTTCACCTGCGGCGCACGATCCGCATTGGGGGCTGTTGCCTGATAGGGCGTCATTGGCTTTGCCCCGTAAAACAGCTTTGCCCCAACTGCATCCGGGAAGGTGCGGATTGTGGTGTTATAGCTTTGCACCGCTTCATTATAATCCTTGATGGAAATATTGATGCGGTTCTCCGTTCCCTCCAACTGCGATTGCAGGGCGAGGAAATTGGTGTTGGACTTCAGATCCGGATAGGCCTCTGTCGTGGCGAGCAGGCGGCCCAGCCCCTGGCTTAACGCACCTTGCGCTTGCTGAAACCGCTGCACCTTGGCCGGATCGGTCAAATCATTGGCGCTCAGCTGCACAGAGGTGGCGCGGGCGCGGGCATTGGTCACCTCGACGAGCACGGATTGTTCCTGCTTGGCATAGCCCTTCACCGTTTCGACAAGATTGGGGATGAGATCGGCCCGGCGCTGATAATCGGCCTGCACATTGGCCCATTTGGCCTTCGCATTTTCTTCCTCGGTCGGCACGCTGTTGAGGCCGCAGCCAGACGCAGCCAGCACGGCTGGAACAAGGGCAAGGTGCAATTTTGAAAAGGCGCTCGTCATTATGTCTCTCTCCCGCTTGGGTCGCCCTTAGAGATAGGGGGAGCAAACGAGGCGCGCAATATGACTTGAGGGATTATTGCCCGTCGCGCGCCCGACGAAACCGGGCCAGCCCGTCTGCCAGATCAGCAATCAGGTCGTCCGGATGCTCCAAACCAATGCTCAGGCGGATGACCGGGCCCTCTGCCATCCAGCGCGTTGCGGTTCGATAATTTTGGGGATCAACGGGCAGAGCAAGGCTTTCATACCCGCCCCAGCTATAGCCGATGCCGAACAGGCCCAGCCCATCGATCAGCGCGGCCCGCGCGGCCTCATCCCCGCCGTTCAATACAAAGCCAAACAGCCCGCTGGCCCCGGCAAAATCACGCCGCCAAATCGCATGGCCGGGGTCCGTGGGGAGCCCAGGGTGCAGAACGCGCGCCACATCTGGCTGTTCAGCCAACCAGTGCGCAATGTGAAGGGCGCTGTCCTGATGCTGGCCCAGCCGCAAGGCCAGCGTGCGCAGGCCCCGCAGCACCAAATAGCTGTCATCCGCACCGACAAAATGGCCGAGCATCTGCGCTGTACGGCGCAAGGCGGGCCAGCTTGCGACATTGGCCGTCACCGCGCCCATCATCACATCGCTGTGCCCGCCCAAATATTTGGTAGCCGCTGTCACAACGAGATCAACGCCCTTTTCAATGCCTGTGAAGAACAGGGCCGTTGCCCAGGTATTGTCCATCACCGTTTTCAGGCCATGCGCCTGCGCAACAGCGACAAGGGCAGGCACATCCTGCACCTCAAAGGTGAGACTCCCCGGTGATTCAAGGAAAATGGCGCGCGTATTGGGGCGGATCAAAGGCGCAATATCCGCGCCCAACAACGGATCATAATAGCTGGTTTCCACGCCCCAATTTTTCAAAAACCCATCACAAAAATTGCGCGTGGGATCATAGGCGGAATCCACCATTAATAGATGGTCGCCCGGCTTGAGGATGGAGAGCAGGGCCCCAGTGACCGCGGCGACGCCGGAGGGATAGAGCATCGTGCCCTCTGCCCCCGGCTCCATCTGAGTAATCGCCTCTGCCAGCGCCCATTGGGTCGGCGTGCCCCGCCGGCCATAGAATAAGTCGCCATCGCGGTTGGTCTGCGTGCCCTGCCGCAAATGCGCTACATCCTCATAGAGAATGGTCGAGGCGCGCCAGACCGGCGGATTGACGATGCCACCGCGCCCTTGGGCAAGGCTTGTCCATTCGGCCCGGCGGCCAGCATGGGTGAGGCGGGTTTCAGCTTTGGTCTTGCGCGTGTCCGACATAAAGCCCTTCTAGCGCGCCGCACCGACGCTGTCGAACCTCTGGCTCAACCTAAGAATTTACGCAGCGCCCATCGCCTTGGGCGTGTCCGGGTCGCTGCCCCAATCTGACCAGCTGCCATCATACAGCGCGACATCTTCCTTGCCGAGCAGATGCGCCCCAAAAACGAGGGTTGCCGCCGTCAGGCCAGAACCGCAGGTCGCAACCAAGGGGCGCGTGAGATCAATCCCGGCCGCATCGAACGCGGCGCGCAAGTCGTCGCCCTGTTTCCAGCTGCCATCTGGATTGAACATCTGCCCATAAGGAAGGTTGAGGCTGCCAGGGATATGGCCTTTGGCAACATTGGGGCGCGGGTCCCCCTCTTCCCCGGTGAAGCGGGCCGCGCCGCGCGCATCCATCAATTGTTCGGCCCCGCTTTCAAGGTTCGCCAAAATCTGGGCCTTGGTGCGCACGACCTTTTCATTCTTCCAAACGGTGAAATGACGATGGCGAATAGCAGGCTTGCCGCTTTCCAGCGGGCGGCCTTCGGCTTTCCATTTGGCCAACCCGCCATCTAAATTGGCAACGCCATGCGCGCCAAAAACTTGGGACAACATCCACCAGGCACGGGCCGCGCTTTTATAGGGGCTATCATCATAGAGGACGATTCGGCTGCCATCGCCCAGCCCAAGCGATTGCATGCGGCTGGCGAATTTTTCGGCGCTCGGCAGCATCATCGGTAGGCTGGAATGGGTGTCGACAATTTCGGACAAGTCCATGAATACAGCGCCGGGAATATGAGCGGCCTCATACTCCGCTTTGGGGTCGCGTTGATCGGCGGGCAGAAACAGGCTTGCATCCACAACGCGCAGATCGGATGCGCCGAGTTCGTCTTGAAGCCATTGGGTGCTGACGAGCGAGTCCATGTCGAATCTCCTCAAATAAGAAAGCCTAGGCTAGATCGAAGGATCGCCCGCGTCGAGCCTTGCCAGATGGGCCGCCGCACTGGCCGTGAGCGCGCGACGGCGATCCTCATCCATTTTGTCCCATGATCGATAGGCGGTGGCAAGGCGCACATTTTTTCCGAGCGCTGGCCGGTTGCGATCCAGAAAATCCCAATAGAGCGCATTCATGGGGCAGGCCTTTGGCCCTGTTTTCTGGCGCACATCATAAGCGCAAGACCCGCAATAATCCGACATACGGTCAACATAAGCGCCAGAGGCCACATAGGGTTTGGACCCCAATAGGCCACCATCTGCAAATTGGCTCATCCCCAGCGTATTGGGCAGCTCCACCCATTCAAAGGCATCGAGATAGACCGCCAAATACCAAAGATGCACCGCATGCGGATCGATACCGGTGAGCAGCGCATAATTTCCCGTAATCATCAGCCGCTGAATATGATGCGCATAACCTATGTTAAGTGTCTGACCGATGGCTTGCGACAGGCAGTGCATCTGCGTGTCGCCCGACCAGTAAAAATCGGGCAGCGGCCGCGTCGCCCCAAGCGCATTGCGCGTCGCGTAATCCGGCCCGGCCCAAACATAAATACCGCGCACATATTCGCGCCAGCCGATGATCTGGCGGATAAATCCTTCGGCGGAATTGATCGGCACGCGCCCCGCCACCCATTCGGCCTCAACGGCCCGGCACAGATCAAGCGGATCGAGCAGCCCGACATTGAGATAGGGCGACAAAAAGGCGTGCCAGAGCAATGGCTCCCCTGTCAGCATCGCATCTTGATAATCGCCGAAATTGGGGAGGGCCTGCTCCAAGAATCGCGCTTGCTCGGCCAGCGCACCTTCGTGCGTCACGGCAAGATCAAACCCGTCCAGCCGACCCGGATGGTCGGGAAAGCGCGCCGCGACCAGAGACAAAACGTCCGCCGTGATGGCATCTGGCTCTGTCCCCTGTCGGCGCGGAATGAAGAGGCGCGCTTCCGCCGGCTTGCGATTTTGCGCATCATAATTCCACACCCCGCCTGCGGGTTGACCCCCCTCCATCAACAAGCCCGTCATGCGCCGCATCTCACGATAGAAATATTCCATTCGGAACTGGCGGCGGCCTTCGGCCCAGCGGTTGAAGAAACCGGGCGGCGTCACAAAACGCGTGTCGGGCAAAATCTCGACCGATACGCCCAGCGCCTGCGCCCAGCCCTCCATAGCGGCCTGCACGCGCCATTCGCTGGCCTGCGTCACGCGGATTATTGAACAGCCATGCCGAGCCAGAGCGCGGGCCACTTCACCGGTAAAACTGCCGCTATTTTCAGGATCGTCCAGCCGAACATAATCGACTGTCCAGCCCGCTTCTCGCAAAGCCGCTGCATGATGGCGCATGGCCGACAGAATGAAGGCGATTTTGCGCTTATGGTGTCGGACATAGGTGGTTTCTTCCGCCACCTCCATCATCAAGACGATGCTGTTCGCCGGATCAGCGCCTGCGAGCGCGGACACCCCAAACGAAAGTTGGTCGCCCAAAAGGGGGATTAATATGGTCATTGCGCCCTACCTAGCGTAAAGGAACGGCCATGACACTTAAGCATCTCGGACAGGTCAGCGCGCTTCCAGCACGCCCGGAAGACGCCATACTCGACTATCCAGCCAACCCGCGGCCGGGATCCCCGTATCTTGTGCGCTTTGTCTCGCCAGAGTTTACATCTTTGTGCCCCGTGACGGGCCAGCCAGATTTTGCGCATATCGTCATCGACTATGTTCCCGATCAGACGATTGTTGAATCTAAGTCGCTGAAGCTGTTTCTGGGTGCCTTTCGCAACCATGCGGGCTTTCATGAGGATTGCACCGTCGGCATTGGCCAGCGGCTTTTTACCGAAATGAAGCCTCTCTGGCTGCGCATCGGCGGCTATTGGTATCCGCGCGGCGGCATTCCCATCGATGTCTTCTGGCAATCGGGCGCGCCGCCCAAAGACGTCTGGATCCCAGATCAGGACGTCCCCGGCTATCGCGGCCGGGGTTAAGTCCGCCTTACGCCGCCTTGAACCGGATCGGCAGGCGCTTCAGCCCGCCGACAAAGATCGATTCTGCGCGTGCAGGCTCGCCTGCCAGTTCGACCGATTTGAGGCGCGGCAACAGCTCTTCCATCAAGATGCGCATTTCCATGCGGGCCAAATGCTGGCCAAGGCAAACATGCCCGCCAAAGCCAAAGGCAATTTGGTTGTTGGGCGCGCGATCTGGATTGAACGTCATGGGATCGGCAAAAACGGCCTCATCCCGATTGCCCGAAATATAGCAGAGCATCAGCCACTCCCCCGCCTTGATTTTCTGCCCAGCGAGTTCGGTGTCTTCGGTGGCGGAGCGCATGAAATGCTGCACCGGGGTGGTCCAACGAATGGCCTCTTCAATCAGGCCTGCTTTGTCCGTTTCTGCGGCGCGATAACGATCAAAGAGCGCGGGGTTGCGGGCCAATTCCATCATCGCCCCGGCGGTCGAGGCAGAAGTTGTGTCATGCCCCGCGGTTGCGACAATGATGTAATAGCCATTTAACTCCCGGTCTGGGATGGGCGCGCCATTAACAGTCGCATTGGCCAGCACCGTTGCCACATCTTCTTGCGGGTTTTTCCGGCGGTCTTCGGTTAAGTTCTTAAAATAGGTCTCAAAGTCCGCGACCACAAATTGCAACATCTGAAGGGCGGCCATCGGGTCTGTGATTTCCGCACGCGCCCGATTCAGTTCCGGGTCGGTTGATCCAAACAGCTGTTGCGTCAGCATCAACATGCGGGGCTCATCTTCCCGCGGAACGCCCAAGATATTCATAACGACGCGCAACGGATAATGCAGCGCGACATCCGTTGCGAAATCGCATTCCCCGCCCAGCGAGAGCATATGATCAACCGTTTCTCGGGCAATTTCGCGAATACGATCTTCCAATACCCGGAGATTCTTCGGCATGAACCAAGCCTGGGTTAGCAAGCGATATTTCATGTGGTCCGGCGCGTCCATCTGCACCAAAGAGCGAATCAGATGCCCATCGGGAATCTGGCTGCGGATCGCCTGATCAACAAGGCTCTGCGCCAGAGTCGTTTGCCGGATGCCTGAGGCGAAGAGCTTGTTGTTTCGGCTCACTTCCATGATGTCGGCATGGCGCGTGACAGCCCAAAACGGATCAAAGCCGGGCACTTCCGCCACGCCCAAAGGCATGTTCTGCCGCGCCCAGGCGAATTTATCCTGAAGGCCAGACCATTGGCCGTACGCCTTTGGATCGGCCAGTGCCGCTGCAATATCGCTGGGCAATTTCAGGGTGTCCGCCATGGCACTCTCCATTTATGATCTCATTTACCCAAGGGATGACGGGGAACGCATTTCAAATCAAGACTTATGCGGGGGCCTGATGTGCCGCAAAATCAGCTGAATGGACCGAAACTCTTGCCCTTGGCGCTCAGCGCGACTAGATCAGCGGCATACATCCGGCCGCTCCGTGAGGGGCGGCCCTCATTATTTTGGGAGAAACTCCGTGGCCCAACCGCTCATGCCTCATGCGACTGCCGCATGGCTGGTCGACAATAGCGCGCTGACCTTTGAGCAGATCGCCCGTTTTTGCGGCCTGCACATCCTTGAAATTCAGGCCATTGCCGATGAAACCTCCGGCACCAAGCTGATGGGTCGCGACCCCGTGCGCGCGGGCGAACTTACGCAGGCCGAAATTGAAAAGGGTCAGGCGGATCCCAATTATGATCTGGTGATGATCAAGGCCCCGGAAGCGCCGACCCGCACCAAGGGCCCGCGCTATACGCCTGTTTCTAAGCGCCAGGACAAGCCCGATGGCGTAGCCTGGTTGATCCGCAACCATCCCGAATTGTCGGACGGCCAAATCGGAAAGCTCATTGGCACGACACGCAACACCATTCAGGCGCTGCGGGAACGGACCCATTGGAATATTGCCGATATTACGCCGAAAGACCCTGTCGCCCTTGGCCTGTGCTCGCAGCGAGAGCTGGATGCGACCGTTGCCAAAGCAGCTAAACTGAAAGGCATTAAGGCCGTCGAAGACACCCGCCTGGAAGGGGATCGGGCTGCCCTGATCGAAGAGCTGCGCGCCGAACGTGACGCCGCCACCCGTGCAGCTAATGCCGCTGCCGCCCAAGCGGAGGCAGAACTTGGCCAAGACCGGGACGCCTGACACCCAGTCGCCTGATGCATCGCTGACCGCCGATGAAAGTTTCACGGCGACCAGCAGTGCGGGCCTGACCTATCCTTGGGGGGATTTCGAACCCGGCAAGGGCAGTGTACACCCCATTGCCCCCGGCATTGGCTGGGCCCGCATTCCGATGCCCGGCTCGCTTGGCCATATCAACAGCTGGTTGTTGGACGATCATGATGGCGTGGCCGTCGTCGATACTGGTCTGCTTCTGGAAGAATGCAGTGGGGCCTGGAAGGCGATTTTCGCTCAGGATTTGGCGGGCAAGCCCATCACGCGGGTGATTGGAACCCACCTGCATCCCGACCATATTGGCCTTGCCGGGTGGCTGTGCAAACGCTCTGGCACGGAACTGTGGATGACCCGCGGCGAATGGCTGACCGCGCGCATGCTGATCGGCGATGTGCGCGACACCCCGCCAAACGCCTATGCCGAACGGCAGCGCGCCGCCGGGTGGGATGCGGACGCAGTGACCGAAATGATGGCCAACGGCTGGGGCCGCTTTGCCGGCATGATGTATGAAATGCCCACCAGCTATCGCCGGATGCAAGACGGGGATGTGCTGGATATGGGGCGGCATCAATGGCGCGTTGTCGTCGGGTCGGGCCATAGCCCGGAACATGCCTGCCTGCTGAATGAGGCCGAAGGCGTGCTGGTGTCGGGCGATCAGATTTTGCCGCGCATCAGCTCCAACGTATCGGTGAGCCTGTCCGAGCCTGAGGCCGACCCTCTTGGGGAATGGCTGGACTCAATTGATCGGCTGCTGACGCTTCCCGAAGGGTTGCTGGTCTGCCCAGCGCATGGCGAGCCATTTTACGGCATGCATTTGCGGCTAGCCGCGTTGCGCGACGAACATGGTCAGCGGCTCGATGCCGTTCACGCAACGCTGAAAGAAAAGCCTCTGCGCGCGGTCGATTGCTTCAGCCTGTTGTTCAACCGGCCCATTGGGGAGCATAATCGAGAGCTCGCCACCGGAGAGGCCGTGGCCCATCTCAACCGCCTGATCCACACCGGCCGTGCCAAGCGCGAAGCGCAAGACGGCGTCCATTGGTATCACGCCGCCTGATCAGCCCTCGATTTCAATTTCCAGCACCGACGATATCACCATCATCCGCCGGGCGGCCATGCGGGCAAGGCGCAGTGTTTCTGCTTTGCGGCGGGCCGCCGCCAAAGGGCGCGGGTCTGGCTCTCGCAAAATGGCCGCATCATAGCGGTCTGCCACGATGAGTCCTGTGGTCATGGGTGCGAGCGACTCACGTTCAAACAGGCCAAGGTCAAAGCCTTGCGGCACGGCCCAAAAATAGCGGTCGCAATAATCGAGATAATCGGGCCATTTGCCATCGCCTAAAAGATCCGCGCGCGAGACTTTCACCTCGACGATAATCACTTCGCCCTTGGGGCCAAGGGCCATGATATCGGCGCGGCGGCCATTGCCCAAAGGCACTTGGGCCACGCCCAAATAATCATGGCGATAAAGCATGCGAGAGACACCCCGCACAACATCGGCAGCAATAAGACGTTCGGCAGGGCTATCCATGCCCTGCGTCTAACCTGTTCATGCGGACAAGGAAAAGGGCGATTACACCCTTTTCCAAATCACATTCGATCAGCGATAGAAAACATGATTGCCGACGGCGGCTATGCGCTGCATCCGCCAACGGGGATTGACCCGGCGGGCATGGAAAAACAGGGCGTCCTCCACGGGCGCGTCCCACAAATCATGAGCAGCGATATGGGCGATGGCCTGTGCCGTCTGCCAATGGCGGCTGGTGCGGGCAATGGGCGGAAAGCCTTTCGCGCGCACGAAGGAAAACTGGCCGGGCTGAAACACAACGCCGCAGATGGACGCGGGGAAGCGGCCAGAGCGGGTGCGGTTAAGAATGGTCTTTGCCACGGCAAGCTGGCCATCCAGGCTTTCACCCTTGGATTCAAAATAAATGGCAGAGGCCAGGCATTCGGCATCCCGATCAGCCGGGTTGGTGCCAGCATGAAGCGCAACAAGACCCGGGAGGGTCTGCGTCTTAGGCGGCGCGCCATCATCAGAGGCAGGAATTTGTGTGTCGGATAAGGCATCTTCGGCTGGCTGCTCAACCGCCTTGCGCGGGAGCTGCCGGGGCTCAATAATGCCGGGAATATCATTGGCCCAGACCGGATTGGTCGGAGCAACGGTTGCAAGAGTAGCCAAAACGGGGATCGACAGCACGGCAAGTGCTGCGGTGAGGGAGGTGGATCGCATTCTGTTTTCTTTAACTGCAGGAGTCTGATCCGGGGCCACGCAAATACAGGTGCGGCTGGTTCATTCCCCTGTCTGCATTCGCGCCCAGAGCCCAGTTGCGCAGGTGGCGGCACGGCGATGCGCTTTAAACTGAGGGCGCTCTCTCGTCTGGCCGCAGGTAAGTCAATGCGCGCCATCCATTTCAGCGGCGAACCGTGCGGCTTGTGCGATATCCAGTTCGACAATCCATAAATCCGGGTCAGATGCCCGTCTTTTGGCGCAAATCTGCGAAATTTCTTGTTCATTTTCAGTGGTTTGAGATGAAATGGGGGTCCATTGATAAGACCCGTCAAGGCCCAGGGTGCGTTCCCAAGCCCCTGTATTCACGCCCTTTTCCAGCGTGATGAGGAGAAGTGCTCCGGCGGTTTCATCGCCTTTGGCCAGAACAGCCGCCATGCCGCCCGATTGGTTCACGCGGCGGATCAGCGCGTTCACATAGACCCCCGTCGCAAGGCGCGGCGTCATGCGCCACGGCCCGTGTGATCAGGCCGCGTCACGCGTCTGACTGGTGCTGAACAGGGCATAGATCGCATCGGCAGACCCGGCCCCACGCAGCTTGGCAACGAACCCGGGATTGCGCAGCCAGCGGCTGACTTGCGCTAGAGCCTTTAAATGTTCGGAACCCGCATCGGGCGGGGACAGCAGACAAAAAATCAGATCAACGGGCAAATCGTCAATGGCGTGCACGTCCACAGGATTTGCAAGCCGAAGAAAAATGCCAACGACATGCTCCAACCCGACAATCTTGCCATGCGGAATCGCAACGCCCCCGCCAAAGCCTGTCGAGCCCAAGCGTTCGCGCTCGACGAGCTTATCGACGACGTCGCCCGCATTCAG